>SUTY01000009.1 GCA_015152455.1 Cyanobacteria bacterium SIG32 | reverse complement strand
CATTGATAAATAAGGGCTATAACCATATCAAGCGACATCAGTAAAAATCACAAAAAAGGCTATGAAAGAGCCTTCCAAGCAGACTGTCGCGAGTTCGAGTCTCGTCTTCCGCTAATAAAAAGGATTCACTGAAAAGTGAGTCCTTTTTATTTGGAATGATAGAGACGAGAACTCCAGTGCGCAAGCACTTTACCGAGTTCGAGCGACCTGTGAGCAGAGTGCGTAGTGCTTTTGCAAAGAGTTGAAAACTCTGTAGCAAAACACGTAGACACGTTTAATGCGAACAGGTCAAGACAGTCTCGTCTTCCGCTCCAAAATAAGCCGTTGGACTTTAGTTCTATCGGCTTATTTTGTTAGGTAGATACTGGCGAGAAAGAGACCTTTGCGAGTTCGGCGGATTTGCGGACGGACGACGCACAAAGTGCTAGTCCGGATAGCGAGAATATCGAGTTTGATAGAACCGTAGGTTCGTAAACGAGACTATTCGAGCGTGGAGCAAATCCAAGACGAGTCTCGTCTTCCGCTAATAAAAAGAGATTAGGTTATACCTAATCTCTTTTAGTTTATCAGAAATCTTTAGTGGGTACGCTAACGCTTTGCCCACCCTACAAAGCTACAAAGCTATGCCCACACAATAGAATCAACAACTTTTTCCATACTTCTAGGAACTTCCGAAATTTTTTTACCATTTAAATATTCTATTAATTTACCATTTTTTGCAACATAAGTATTGTTAGCGAAACTTAGTTGCTGAACCAGTTTATCAGGATTATACACGCTCGGCATTAAATGCGCCCGTTGTTCAAGATTGCCGAAAACATTAAAATCTTTTACTATTTTATTAGTTCTTTCTCCAGCTTTATAGCCAGCAGTTACAATTCCAGTAGAAGAACAGCTTTTCACTACAGTAGCCCCAGTTTTAGGGTGCCTAAATAATAATATCGTTCTATCTCCTCGTCTAATAACAGATTGTAAGCATTTGCTTTTTAATCCTCTTTGAATCGCTAATGCAATTGATTTAACCATAATAATCCTCCAATTAACTTTAAGTATTCCCCTTACATAGACATAAAGTTTTTGAAGAAAAAATAATTGCTACTCACCCATCCCATCATATCATATCATATCATATAGGGCATTATAACTAAGTTTCAGCCCTATTAAAACTCAGGTTTACAAAAGTTTACATTTGCAAAAATTTAAGATTTTTTCATATCTAAGGTGCGTCAAATGACGCACCTTAGATAACTTTTTCATTTATTTAAAAATACTTACACCCAATTAAGCTTTATTTTAGCATCAAGCATTCTTTTGCTAGCATCTTTTATCATTGGCGCTAAAGCATTTCTCTGTTCTGGAGTTGTCTCGTCTGCATCATACAAATCTATTAAAGCAGAATATTCTCTTTCTACCTTAAGATACTCCGTTTCATCTTTTACACGAGATATAAATTTTTGAATTTCTGGATTTGAATAATTATCCACAGCCATTGGTTTTCCCATAACAGCAGAACTTCTAAACATTACATTTGACATATTAGTCGTATTTATTGACATTTTAACCTCCTTTTATTTATGTTGAGCAATAAATTCTTGCGTAACTTGATCAGTTGATTTACTAGAATTTTTAATAGAAGCTAATAATCCTATAGTAAATGCAGCTACAGCTCCTGCCACACCACCAATTCCCGCACCTTTTAAGATATCTTTAATTCCTAATTTATTAAATGAATTTTTTGCTTGTTCGTACAAAAACTTTATTTCAAAACTATACTTGTTAGGAATTTTTAAATCAAAATATTTTTTACCATTCTTTAGTTCAGCATTAAAAGTATCAATAAGCGCATTGACAGTTTTTGCGTCTTTCTTAGCCTTAATAGCACCTGCAGCTCCACCAATACCAAGACCAGCAAGAGTTGAATATAACCAAGTTTTTAAAGTCCTTTTATTATCTTTCTCTAAAGCATCATTTCTATCATTAACGAACTTATCACAATCTTCTGGCGTTGCTACAAGAGATCTATGATTACCTAAATTTGGATCGTAAACACTAATTTCCTGTTTGTTACCTTGTGCTGGACCTAAGACAGGATTTTGATTCGGAATAGTAAATGCTAACACCATAATTAACCACCTTTCGTTATAAGAAAATTGACCTACATGGATTTAAAAACTTTGTGGTTAAAATAATTGCTCCCCTCCCATCCCATCATATCATATCATATCATATAGGGCATTATAACTGGGTTTCGGCTACATTAAAACTCGTGTTTACAATTTGTTACAAACGTATTTTGTATCTTAAAAATATTTGTCTAAAAAAGAAAAAAGGACATTCACATGTCCCTAAAAATGGTAAGTATATAAAAATTTGTAGACTAAACTTTTTTAAGGTTACGAGCTCCTCATCCGTGAAGAGCTCAATTAACCTTACTGTATATAATTTAACAAGCTCATATTCATTGTTGCTGAGCTTACTTGTAAACTTGCTTGATAAGCATATTGAGCGTTCATCCATTGAGTTATAGCTTGAGCATAATCAATGTCATTAATTTCAGATAAATAAGTTTGTAAATTTTCGCTATTTGTTTCCAATGTTGAAGTAGACATTTCCATACGATTATAAACACCGCCAAACTTTGTTTGTTCTGTTGTTATATCATTCAGAGAATTTGCAAACATTGTTAGAGTTGATTTCATTTCATCGTACCCAGCTTCTGTTTCACCATCTAAGACTTTTTGAATAGAATTACTTAATTTTTTCAAAGCACCCATAACACCGGAAAAATCTTCTTCATCTGTATATGATTTTTTCAAATCTTCAACTTTTCCGGCATAATCACCACCAGCTTCGTAAGTATAAACCTTATCACCATTAGCATCTAAAGATTCAATAACTCTATCACCGTTTTCATCTAAATAAACTTTATTACCATTAGCATCTGTCTCTTGAACTTTTTGATAATAGCCAAAAACTTTATCACCTGTTGTATTTATTGTCTCAAACACTCCGTCAGCAACTTCTGTTTGACGAACATAATCTGGATTGTCCTGAGGTGTTCCGTTATACACAATGTTTCCATCTTCATCCATTGTATATGTTTGAGTTTTAGTATTAGCTCCTGAGAAAATATAATTATCGTTATATTGAGTATTAGCTAAATCGACCATTGTTTTTGTAATTTCGTCTATCTCAACTTTAAGTGCTTTTAAAGAACTTTCACCATAAGTTTGGTTATTCGCTTGAACCGCTTTATCCCAAGCTTGAGACAAGTATCCATTTGCCAAATCTAGCAAATCATCTAAAGCACTTAGTTCAGCTGTAGCCATATTAACATTTTGTTCAAATGTTTCTATTTGGCCTAATTGTTTATTTGTATTCAAAATATTCACTGAAGCAATTGGATCATCAGTTATTTTCATTATTTTATGACCGGAAGTCAATTGCGCAGTCAATTTTTCATAGTTAAACTGATTCATTTGCATATCAGCCAACAATTGAGCATATCTTGATGATGAAGTTACTCTTGAGACCATTTATTAACCTCCTAAACTCATTAATGTATCTAAACAAGCATTACAAGTATTGAAAACTTGTGCCGCAGCAGAATAAGCAGTTTGATATTTAACCAAATCCACCAATTCCTCATTCAAATCAACACTATTATTGCTTTTGATTTGATTATAGATTGAATCAACAACATTACCTTGTGTATCCACTAATGCTTGGCCATTGCTTCCACTTGCAGCTATTTTACCTAACAAACTCGTATAAGCATCTTCAATAGTCATACCACCTAAATCAGGAATACCATTTTGACCGTCTAAGTTTTGACTTCTTGTTCCAAGCATTGCTACTACGTTTTGTGCATTACCGATAGCTCTTTCGTCAAAAGTATCTCCATTTGGGTCAAAATATGCACAAGATAGAAGCCAACAACCTTTTTCTGTTAAAAGTTCTTCATTAACAGAAATTGTTCCTGCTGTAGTTTTACCGTCAGCATCAACATTAAAGATATTAACTTTATTAGCGTCGCTTAAAATATTAGTATTATCTGGATTAATGTGATATGCGCCCTCTCTAGTGTTTAAAGTATTGAACAAATCAGCAATTGCTTGAGAAATCTGATTTAATTTATCTTGTGCAATACCTACGTTCATTCCGTCAGCATCTAAGTCTGCAGAATGCAACATTCCACCTAATGCACCGCTGTTAATTATTGAATTTGCATCAGAAACAACTACTTGTTTTGTTTCTCCAGAATTATTAACAATACTCAAAACAGCATTTTCACGAGGCTTTCCATCCTCAGTTACCCAACCATTCGGATAATCAATAGGTGGATCTTGCGACAAACAATATTGTTCTGCTGTTTGGATTTCCAATTCACCTGTCACGACAGAACCGCTAACCATAGCTATTCCACCAACATATAAATCTACTGAACCATTTGGTTTTTCATCGATATTTATATCAACAAATTCAGCAATCTCGTTTAAAATCATATCTCTTCTATCAAGAAGATTATTTGCTTCTAAAGTACCAGTCTGAGTAATTGTCAATGCTTTATTACATTCAGCTAATTCTTCTAGCTTATTGTTGAACACTTCAAATTGGTTGTAAATTTTTGAATTTTCCAAAGCCTCAAGACTTTTTCCATCGCCCAATGCTTTTGCATTCAACTCATCTAATTGAACACTTTTTGCATTCAAAGTTGCTGTTAATGTTTTTGCACTCTCAATAAAGTTCACTCTAGCAGTTGAACTTGCAGGATACTCGTTCAGGTTATTTACTGCTTCGTAAAAACTAGCTAAAGCATCACTAATCCCAGTTCCCTCTAAATCATCAAAGATGTCCGCTAAGTCACCAATATTACCTAACTTTTCTTCATATTCTTTTAAAATTGAAAGCTGATCTCTATAATAACTATTCAAATAAGCATCATTATATCTGGTTACATTAGCAATCATAACCCCACCGTTAGCACGGATTTGAGCTTGTACATTGTCACCAATAGCCCCAGAAATATTTCTTGTAGCAAGGTTAACTCTTTGTTTTGAATAACCCTCTGTATTCATATTCGCAACGTTATGTGACACAACGCTAATTGCTGACTCGTTTACAGTCAGTGCGTTTGATGCGATATTTAATGAACTGAATAAGCTAACCATTGTTTACCTCGTTTTATCTCATTAACACATTCTTGATGACATAGGCATTCCCACATCATATTTCTTCGTTTATGGTCCACATGTCTAAATCATGTGTGTCTGTAGTCTTTCCTGCTCCATTGTAGATACTTCCTTGAGGAGCAAATGCATTTACAATAGTTTCCAACATCTTGTTGGTGATTGTAATGCCATGTTTTATCAATTCCACATTTTGATTATTTAGTAACGCCAACTGCTCAAAATTGTTACAAATCTTATCTTTTCTTAACAAAAGTGCCTCTTTTTGGTCTGGTTGATTTACCTCTGCAAAGCTTATGAAATCTGACATACAACCGTCTTTGCCTATGAGCTCAATAGATGCACTTTTGCGAGCATTGTTCAGCTTAACAATTGAGTCATTTAGAGCAAGAATTTTATTATCAAGCACACCAAGGTCATCAGCTTTTGCTTTTTTAAGAAGTTCTTTTTTTTCTTCAAAAAGATCTTTTAATTTAGAATAAGCTTCTATCTCTTTATCTATTAATGCTATTAATTTTTTAAACTGTTGTGTATACATTCTTATACCCTTAATTAGAACAGATACTTGATAAATCTGTTGAATATGCCTTCGTTTTGATTTCTTGAGATATTGCCTCTACCAGAAAGTGCAAATTGTAGGTTAGAGACATTATATGAGTATATCTCTCCATTAACATTTAACCATCTTGGGTCAACAACACCTGTTACAATAAAATCCATTCTTTCATTACCATTTACAATAGTCTTTTTACCTTGAACAGTTAAATTACCATTAGGTAGTTGTTGAACAACCTGACAAGCAATTCTATCACCTAATTTCATTGCTCTAGAACCTACTGCAGAATTTGAAACTTCATTAGAACCGCCAAATCCATCGGAATCTTTTAATGAAAGCCCGAACCATTTATTTAAAAACGTTGTAAAAGTATCAACTGTTGTTGATGATTTTTCTGAAGAATATGTCAAATTATCATTTAATGAAATATTTTCACTCATAATAATTGAAATTAAATCTCCGATTTGACGAGCCTGAACCCCACCAAAAAGTGATCGAGGAACACCTTGATACTGTTGTTGTGCCCCAAGAGTAAACAAGGACTCAGCGTGTACTACAGGTAAAGCACACATTGCCATTAATATTAAAGTTGATACTATTAGTTTTTTCATATCTCTTCCCCAAATTTTTTATTAGCACAGAAACTCAGCAATCACGCTTCTTCCATACATAAGTCCGTATTTAATATCGTCATCAGTTATATTGAACTCACCAACATATTCAGCACATTTTCTTATATCCGAAACGTCAACCCTTTCCAATAAACCTTTTGGCGCAACTTTTGTTGCTGTAGAAGTCTCTTCAATAATACTGTCTTGATTTTTTTCTGCAGGCTTATTCAACTGATTAGCAGAATTTCTTAAAGCATTTACTGCTGAAAATGTTTGTACACTATTATTTTGTCCTACTGATGATAACATTTATTTTCCCTTCTTATTTGACGTATTTTTCCATCTGTCTATAAATTTGTTCTGCCATTCCAAAGCTTGAACGAGGATTACTTGCAATATCATGACCCATTTGTTGATAAACTATTGATTTAAATGTATCTACATATTGAGTTTTATCACCAAATAAACCACCCTCTCTATCTACGGTTTTATCCATTTCAGAAAGCATTTTAGTAATAAATATCGCTTCAAATTCCTGTGCAGCTTTTTTAAGTTGCTCTTTAGAATCGCCAGCCCCTTTAATTCTGTTATAAAGCACTTGGTCAGAGTTAACGACTTGAGCGTTTTTCAAATCATGTTTTATTACATCTAATGTCGGTGTTGAAAAATCCATATTTTCTCCTAAATAATTATCAACTCTGCTTGCAAGCTACCTGATTTTTTCAATGCTTGTAGTATTGAAATCAAATCAACAGGAGCAACCCCAATTGAATTTAATGCTCTGATTAAATCATTTAGATTGCTATTGGCAGGCATTTCGACCAAACTGCCTGGAGCTTTTGTAATTTCTATATCTGCATTCTCAAAACCAACCGTAGCTCCATTTGCAAAACCATTTGGTTGAGAAACTTCGTTTGTTGTAGAAACTGTTACAGTAATATTTCCGTGTGCTACAGCAGCAGGAAGCAGTTTTACATCAGCACCAATTACAACAGTACCTGTTCTTTCATTAACTACAACTTTCGCTTTTTCTAGTGTTGGAGCAACTTCAAGATTTTCAAGTAAAGAAATGAAAGTTACTCTGTCATTTATAAACCTTTGTGGGATTTCCACTCTTACAGAGCTACCGTCAATTGCTTGAGCTGGTGCAAGCTTTGATACTGTATTAGCTATTCTTGAAACAAGGGTATAATCAGACTTGTCTAGGCAAAGTGTGATTGAAGATTCATCACCAATTTCTGTGTAGATATCACGTTCGATAATTGCACCACCAGGAATTCTACCAGAAGTAGTAATTGCAGTTCTTGCAGAAGAACCACCAGCTATCTTGTTGATACCACCAACAGAAAGCGGACCTTGAGCTACTGCTACAGCCTCACCATTTGGTGCTTTAAGGATTGTTTGAACCAAAACACCACCCTCTAAGCTTTTAGCGTCAGCAATAGCTGATACTGTAACGTCAATTTTATCTCCGTTTTTAGAAAATGGCGGAACTGTTGCCGTTACAATAACAGCTGCAGATGCACCTTTTTGAATATAGTTTTCTTGCTCAATTACAGTACCTAAATTTCTTAGTAACATTTTGTTAGTAATCTGAGTTGAACGAGAGTTATCACCAGTTCCAGGTAAGCCAACAACAACACCATATCCAACAAGCTGGTTCTCACGAACACCCTTAATATGAGTCAAATCCATAATTCTTACTTTTGCTTCAATAGCATTAGCAGGAATTAAGCCTGATACCATTATTAACGTTAATATTGTTGCTAAAACTTTTTTCATATACTTACCCTTTATTTTTTTAAATATTTACCAGTACTCTGTTTTCCCCAATCACTTTTCCTGTATAAACTTTTTTATAATTCCTGTTCTCAACATTGATATAATCACCAGTCATGCCGTCTGCCATTGCAGTTCCATCAATTGAAATCATTACTGCACCATTTGATACAAAGAAAATTCTTACATCTCCATTCCTCGCAACATCAGGCTTCATTTTAACAAAACGCTTGTCGATTATCTCTCCTTTTTGAAAAGCTTTTTTTGCAGACATCTCTTTTGATAACATCTTTTCTGGCAAAATATAATCTATTTTTTGTGAAACATCAATTCTTTTTACCAAAGTAGCTTCTCTTGTAATTGCTTGTTCTCTGTTTATAAAATCTGCAGCAACTAAGACTTCTTTATAAACACTTGTTTGTGCAGGCAGATTTAATGTTCTTACAAAGGCATTGTTTACATAAATATCAACTCTTTTAATATCTCTTGGAACAATTTTATCTGCACCTTGAACTACTTTATATGTAACCTCTCCGTCTGGCAGCTGAAGTTCTGCAAATGGTGTCGCAGTTATTTTTACTTCTACTTCTGCATTTATATTCTTTTTGTATATATTTTCAAGCTGACTAGCAATCTGACTTTTAATTTCAGCAGAAGTAACAGTTTGAGCCTGAACACTCATCCCCGCTATCATCATTATTAACGCTGTAATTAAAAATCTACTCACTATTTACTACTCACTATTTACTGTCTAAGACATATTATTGGTTAATTGCAAGATATTGCTTGAAGAATTAATCAATTTTGAGTTTGATTCAAAAGCCCTTTCTGCTTTAATCAATCCAACCAATTCATCAACGATTTGCACGTTTGATCCTTCTAACATACCTTGTTGAATTAAGCCTAAACCGTTTTGACCTGGTGTATCTTGTACAGGATTACCTGAAGCTTGAGTTTCTTTGTACAGGTTATGTCCAATAGACAATAAACCTGATGGGTTTTGGAACTTAACTAATTGCAAAGAACCAACTATTGATTGTTGAGTTTGTCCTGGCAATGTAACAGAAATATTACCATCTTGAGTAATTGTTACCTCAGTTGCATCACGAGGGATAGAAACTGATGGTTGAATCAATAAACCATCGTTCGTACAAAGCTGACCTAAAGAGTCAACTTGAAGACAGCCATCACGAGTGTACGCTAGTGAACCATCTTCTTTCATTACTTGTAGAAAACCTTCACCCTCAATTTCAATATCAAGTTGACGACCTGTTGAAATTGCAATACCCTGTGTAAATACACGAGTTGTAGCAGCGGTCTTAACCCCAAGCCCAATTTCAACACCTACTGGTTGGTAAGTTCCTTGGTTCATCAAAGCTCCCGGAGTTCTCGCTGCTTGAGAAAGTAAATCTTGAAACTCAATTCTAGATTTTTTGAACGCAGTAGTATTAACGTTCGCTACGTTGTTTGCAATAACATCAAGGTAATTTTGTTGTGCAATCATACCTGTTGCTGCTGTTGTTAGTGCTCTTAACATTTTATCCTCTCCTAAGTTTAGTTATTTTTATTGTCCTATTCTACCTACAGACACTGCTGTCCTTAGTAGCTCATTGTTTGTACTTACAACTTTTGTAAGCGATTCATAATTTCTTGAAGTTTGAATTGTATTAATCATTTCCTTAATTACGTTTGAATTTGAAAGCTCCAACATATTTTGCTGAATACTAAATTTTTCGGCTCTCAATTCTCTATTATCCGCACTCATTGGTACAAATTTAGTATCTCCAATCTCAAACAAATCTTCTTTGTCAGAAAAATCAAAAACACCAATTGTTTGCATTGGAATTTTTTGAGTATACGAGTTCATTTCAATCATACCGCTTTCACCAATTATAATTTCCATTCTGTCACGCATTAATTCAGGATCCCAATCTTCAGGAATCATTCTAATTCTACGATTGTTAACGTCAAGAACAAATTCACCCTGCTTTGTAACCAAATAATCGTCTGAATTAACACAGAAAGAACCATTTCTAGTATAAGATACCTTGCCCTCTAAATCTTGAATTTTGAAGAAACCATCACCCTCAATTGCTACATCATAAGGGCTTGTAGTTTTTTCTAGTGCACCTTGCGAAAAATCGTGCACATAATTTAGGGCTTGTGAACCCATACTTACAGTTCCCAAATATCTTGAAGTATCATTTCTCAAAATAGATCCCTCTTGAGAATATACCGCAGACTCCATAACATCTTTAAAACGCAATTCACCTTTTTTAAAACCAACAGTATTCACATTTGCTAAATTATTAGCAATTCTATCATTCATATCCATAAGAGCGACCATGCCCTTAGCTGCTGATTCTAAGCCTCTAACTATCATACACCCGCTCCTTTATATGTGTCATATTTACTCAAAACTTTTTTTACATAATTCTGTGTTTCAGCATAAGGAGGAATTCCCCCATATTTTTTTACAGCATTTGGGCCAGCATTATAAGCAGCCAATGCTAACTGTTTGTCATTACCGAATCTATCCATTAATCCTTTAAGATATTTTGTTCCTCCTTCAATGTTTTGCTCAGCATCATACGCATTTGTAACACCCAATCCTTGTGCAGTGGAAGGCATCAATTGCATAAGTCCCATTGCGCCACAATGAGAAGTCGCATTTGGATTAAAGCCAGATTCTTGATTTATAACAGCCTTTACAAAATCTTCATCTAAGCCATTTTTATCAGCATATTTACTAATTAAATTATCAATTTCTGCTCGTGAAACATTAGTTGGATTAGCCTTATTTTCAACCTTAGCATTAAGTATTTTTTGAAAATCTGTGTTTGGTTTTTGAGCAAACGAATTAATCGATTGAATTTGATTTTCAATCGTACTTATACGTTGTAAAGTTACGTTTAAGCTCGAAAGCTGCACCTTCCTGCTCTCCTCTATTTTATACTACCTACCAAGTCTTTATTTGATGAGGATATAATCCACCCCACCTTAGTCTACAATAGTAGTTTAATATACATTATATAGAGTAGACATCGACCAAAGGGTTGAACTTTCTCAAAAAGAATAGACCATGTGGTCAATGCAAAATTTAATAAAAAAAAGATGAGATTCTCATCTCATCTTTTTTATTATACAAATACTATATCTATTTAATATTTGAATATGTCCAAGCATCGAATGTTGGTGTTTCAGAAATGTTCATTTCTTTTTTCTTTTCACCAGCTGAGCAATCATCGTGAGCGATTGGTTCATACAATCTATTGTAGTATTCAATTACCATTCTGTCAGAATTGAAGTAAGCTTCAGCTGTTCTGATTGCTTGTCTCATCAATCTGCCCCATTCTTCTTTATTTTTATAGTAAGTAGGGATAATTTGATTTTCAATGATATCCATTACACATTCATGATCTTTCCAGTGTCTTTCTTCCCAAGGCATATCATCATCAAGACCTTCGTATTCAACAGTATAACCATTGATACCGTGGAAAGTACCCTCAACAGTCCAACCGTCAAAGATTGATAAGTGAAGAGCTCCGTTCATGTTAGCTGACATACCTGAAGTACCTGAAGCTTCGAATGGTCTTAGTGGAGTGTTCAACCAAATATCTGAACCACGTTTTAGCATACCTGAAAGTTGTAGTTCGTATCCAGGAAGCACAACTACATTTTTCAATGAATGAGAACGGTTCAATAATTTATTGAACATTTCTTTACCCATAACATCATCTGGGTGGAATTTACCAGCAAAAATTATTTGAACCTTATTTTCATCTAATAATTTTTGGATTCTATCCTTGTCCATTAAGATTAACCAAGCACGTTTGTAATCCGCAAATCTTCTAGCCCAAGTGATTGTTAATACATCAGGATTAAATCTCTTGCCTGCAACATTGGCAATGTATCTAAATAATTCTTCTTTCATTTCACGTTTTGCTGATAATAATTCATCAAATGATTTATCACCATTCATACGTTTATCTTGCCAGTAATGTAAGTTTACAGCGTTAGTAATTGCTCTAATTGGGCATCTATCTTCAACCCATTCCCACATTTTGTTAGCAACAAGACCGTGTAATTGTGATACTGCGTTTGCAATTCTTGACATTCTTAATGCTGCAACAGTAAGCGAGAAATTTTCTCCGCCCAATTGAATTGCTGTTTCACGACTAGCACCAGCAAAGAAGCCGCCTTCAAGTAAAGTGTCAACCCAGTGAACTTCATTACCAGCCGCAACTGGAGTGTGAGTTGTGAATACAGTTTTTGATCTTACTTCTTGTAAGTTTCCGTTATATTGTCTTAAGAGTTCAAATGCTGCAGGAAGTGCATGACCTTCATTCATATGAACAACATCAAATTTATATCCAGCTGCCTGCAATACTCGGACACCAGCGATACCAAGAATTGTTTCTTGTGCGATTCTTATTTTTTCATTGCCATCATATAACCTATGAGAAATGCTTTTTGCCCAATCGCTGTTACCATCAATGTCTGTTGTCAATAAATAAACAGGACAAGTGCCAAACAATTCAGGATTAACTTTAAATGCTTTTACTTTAACTCTTTCTCCAAAAGTATCTACGTCAACAACAATTCCTGTGTCTTCTAAATAATCATAATACTTTCTTATGTATGCAACTTCTACGTTACCTGATTGATCTATTCGTTGATCATAGTAACCATAAGACCACAACATTGTTACGCCAACCATTGGCATTTGTAAATAACCTGCAGAAAGCATGTGAGATCCAGCCAAAAATCCTAAACCACCTGAATAAGTGCTAAGTGACTGATCCATTGCAATTTCCATTGAGAAATACGCTACGTTTGGTAATGTCATAATTTTAAACTCTCTTTTAATGTGTACTACTAAAGGACTATTAGGGCCCAATAAAAATATACCAATAAAATAATTTTTAATCAATATTTATATACAAAAATACTATTATATGAGTATAAGCTTGGCTTACAATTCAATAGAATTAATATTCTTTCATGTTGTTAAAATATATTAAGAAATAATACTTTAGGATTAGTTCTAAATAATTATCAAATATATGGTTTTATTTATAATATAATATTAAAACAGAAATTAAAGGAGAAATATCATGCTTAAAGGACCTTTTTTGGATAGAAATTGGATGGGGCAAAATGAAGATTACAACTCATCAGATATTGTAATGCTTGGAATGCCTTTTGACGGTACAGTTTCATATCGTCCCGGTTCAAGATTTGCTCCTGAGCAAATACGCCTTGCAAGCTGGGGGCTAGAAGAATATTCTCCATATTTTGATAAACACTTAGAGGATTGTAACTTCCACGATGTTGGCGATTTAGAGTTTCCGCTTGGAAATACTAAAAAATCTTTAGATGTTATAGAAGAAAATGTTAGACAAATTTATAAAGACGGTAAAAGAGTTTTTGGAATTGGTGGAGAGCATTTGGTAACATTACCTGAAATTAAAGCTGTTAGCGAATTCTATAACGATTTAGCGATTGTGCATTTTGATGCCCATACAGATTTAAGAGAAGAATACATCGGAGAGCCTCTTTCTCATTCAGCAGTAATTCGTCATTCTGCAAATATTGTTGGATTTGAAAATCTTAAGCAAATCGGTATTCGTTCAGGTATGAAAGAAGAATTTGAGTTAATGAAGAAGCATAACACATTGATTAAAGAGCATCACGAGCTTGATTGTTTCAAGGATAAACCAATTTTTGTAACTGTCGACTTAGATGTTTTAGATACTTCAATCATGCCAGGAACCGGTACTCCTGAAGTTGGAGGGCTTGATTTTAAAGAATTAGTTGATTGGTTTAAATATTTATCAAAATTCAATATAGTGGGAGCTGATGTTGTAGAACTAGCACCTGATTATGACTCAAGTGGTGCTTCTACTGCTGTAGCGACAAAAGTTATCCGTGAACTATTGATGGCTATGTAAGATCTATTTATCTTTATAATAGTCTTTTATTCTGCTTTGAATATTCTCTTCCAAAAAGATTTTGTCTTTTAAATCTATAATTTTTTCATTCAATTCGGATAGACTTTTTTTCATATAAGTACTAATTTTATTGTTTTTTACGGTATACGCAATCTTTTTATCTCTTTTTTCTCGTAATTCTTTAATTTCTTCTCTATATTTTTTCAAAAGAGGTACCGATTTTGCTATTTCATACTCACAATATTTATCTATATTCAAATTAATCTTGCCCTTTGAGGAATCTTTCAAAGTTTTTGCAATTTTTACAGGATAAAATCTCAAATTCTCTGGCAAGTTACCTTTTATATGTTCTTCAACAACTAAGTCTATTTGCTTTTGCAAATTTTCTGGCATATCAGGATGATAAGCTATAAATTGAGAATATGGCTTACTATATCTAAAAGCATTACACTCACGACACAATACTATTTTATTTTCAACTCTATCAGTTCCATTTTGAGAGACAGCAACAACATGTTCTTCAGTTGCTAGTATAGGACTAAACAACAAAGATAAGAGAACTGAATCATTAGCTTTGTGAATAGCCGCAGATGCAAAGAATGAGTCAAGAGTAACAAATGTTTCTGGAAGTTGTTCCAATTCTTGCATTACTGCAGGTATAAGTTTTTCACATTTATTTGTACTCAATGCCTCGCTATACATATCCTTTGCAACAGATAAACGTGCTGCTGGATCTTTTTCTGTTCTAAACATTTCTATTACTGTGCGTTTTAATTCATCAAACTGTTCGACGGCAGCTGGATTTTTCTTTTTAACCATTAAACGTATATTATCAAAATGGTAATCCATTTTTTCACGAGTAGCTGCTCGTTGCAAAATATTTTTTGCTTCATGAAATTTACGAACTTCATCTAATTTAACAATCTCAGAGAGTCTCTTTTTGGGATATTTTCTTGCATAAATTTCAAATTGTTCAAAAACTTCTTTCTTAGTTCCAGTCAAAAAAGGCTTTAGTGGTAACATAGCTTTCATTACAGTAGAAGAACCTTTCATAATAGCTCGTCCGTGATCTATCATGTCATAGAAAAATCTACCAATACGCCTATCTGCATCAATGCGTTCTTTGGACTCATCTTTTATTTCTAATAAACCTACCTCCTCAGCGACGCTGTATTTCAAACGAGAGTAATTTTCACTAATTTCAACAATTTCATCAAGATTATTTTTAGGATACTTCTGCGCAAAACTTTCCAAAATATCCCAGATTGCTGGAAATCTTTTTTTAACGAAATCCATACCACCTTTTTCTATAATATACCCAAGTGGCTTTCCAAGTGGGGTTTGTGCTTTAACTAATGTATCAACACTTAAAACCTTTTTTCCACAACAGCCACAAACCATTCCATTGATTTGCTTAATAGGTACAAAAAAATCCGCCTTTTTAAAACTTGGCGTTTTACAAGAATTTTCTTTGCTGAAAGGATTTGTAATTAAAGAATTTATTTTCATTATATTCTCATTAATGCACCAAAAAAAATTTTTTGCCAATATTTGACTAAATTGTAACTAATTGTGTACTATATTATAAAATAGGAGTGTTTTTAATGAAAAGATTTATAAAATCAGGCTTAGCAATTATAACTGCAATCTATATGTCTTGTGGATTGAGCATAGCAGCAACACCTGCAGAATTATATGATGATGTGTGGAAAATTGTTAATAAAAAGTTTTACGACCCAACTAACAATTCTCAAGATTGGGCAAAGTGGAGATACAGATACGATCATAAACTCAAAACACAAGAAGATGCATATATTGCAATTGATACAATGCTTGCAAGCTTAAATGACCCTTACACAAGATTCTTACCGCCAAAAGAATTCTCCGAAGAAACACAGGCTATTAAGGGTTCCTTGAAGGGTATCGGAACACAAATAGGTCTCAGGGATGGAGAGCTTGTTATTATTGCTCCCCTCGAGGATTCACCAGCAGAACGAGCTGGTCTCTTAGCTGATGATAAAATTCTTGAGATTAATGGCGAAAGCACAAAAGGAATTAACATAGATGCTGCAGCTGATAAAATCAGAGGAGAAAAAGGCACCACAGTTAATCTTTTAATCCAACGCAAAGGTGTTCCAAATAAGATCTATAGCATAGTCCGTGATGAAATTGAAGTTAAATCCGTATCTTGTAAACCGCCTATTGAAACAACCGTTATCCCAGAAGATATCCAATACATAAGACTAAGTTCTTTTATAAGCAAAAATGCCGCAACAGAAATGGAAACCTTGTTTAATAATGCCGCAGGCAAAAAAGGTATTATAATAGATTTACGTTCAAACCCTGGTGGACTTTTAACGAATGCTATATACATATCAGATATGCTTTTAAAAGGTGGCCCAATTGTAAGTACTGTTGACAGAGATAGATATAAAAGTACTACAAGAGCTCGTTACGGACAAGTTACAGACAAGCCTATCGTAATTTTAATTAACAAAGGCTCCGCTTCTGCTAGTGAAATTTTATCAGGAGCACTAAAAGATAATCACCGTGCAACAATAGTCGGAGAACAGTCTTTTGGTAAAGGTTTAGTACAGGAAATAAATAAATTACCAGATGAAGCTGGTATGAACATTACTATACAACGCTATTTAACACCATCTGGACAAGATATAAACAAAAAAGGTATTACCCCTGATGTTGTGATAGAATTAACAGAAGAAAATGTAAAAAATAAAGATGATGTTCAATTGAAAAAAGCAATTGAAGTTCTGGAGCAAATAACATGCGTTGTACAAAGGAATGGGTATTAAAAACCAATATTGATAATAAAAAGTCATTAATTGATAGACTTTTAGAGGCGAGGGGATTTACTTCCGAGGATGCAAAAAAAGATTTTTTGCATCCTCTTGAAATTACATTATTACACCCTAATGCATTTTGTGACATGCAAAAAGCTGTAAATAGAATTTCAAAAGCAATTGATGAAAAGGAAAATATTTTAATATACGGAGATTTTGATGCTGATGGAGTCACATCAACTTCTGTTCTACTAAAAACATTAAAACATCTTGGTGGAGAAGTAGATTTTTATATCCCTAATCGTGAAACAGAAGGGCATGGACTTAATACAAAAGCTCTTGTTCAGCTTATGGCTCAAAAAAAGCCTAAACTAATTATTACTGTTGATAACGGTATTAGCAATTTTGAAGAAGTAAAATTTATCAAAAGTTTTGGCAAAGACATTATTATTACAGATCACCACGAAGCACCTGATGAATTACCTGAAGCTTATGCAATAATTAATCCAAAAGCAATGAATGCTTTAGACGAAAAACTTACCACTAGACAAATTGAATATATGACATCTCTTGCCGGCGTTGGTGTAGCATTCAAACTAGCACAAGGCATCTTAGAAAAATATAACCAACTAAATTATAGTTATGATTTATTACCTTTTGTAACCGTTGGAACAATAGCAGACTTAGTTCCTTTAGTTGGAGAAAATAGATATTTTGTAGCAAAAGGCTTAGAACTAATTGCAGCAGGCAAACACTATGGCTTAAAGCGTATGCTCGATGTCGCAGGTGTGAACTTTGATAACGGATTAACTTCGGAGCAAGTTGCATTTACAATTGCACCAAGAATTAATGCATCGGGCCGTTTAGATACTGTTGATGCTGCAGTTAAATTATTAACTTCTGAAAATAAACAAGAAATCGAAATGTCTATAATTACACTTGAAAATTATAACAAGATTCGACAAGAACTTTGTAATGAAACTTTTGAACAAGCCGACGAAATATGGAAAGCTTCTGGCATGAGAGATAATGCAATAGTACTTTTTAATAAAGACTGGCATATCGGAATAGTAGGGATTGTTGCTTCCAAATTTGTTGAAAAATATTATAAACCAGCATTTATAATGACTTTTCATGAAGAATCGAAACAATATAGATGCTCTGCTCGTGGTGTAAAAGAATTGGACTTATATGATATAATATCCAACTTGGCAGAGTATTTAGATGGTTTTGGTGGTCACAAACTTGCAGGAGGTTTTTCTTTTAGCGAAGAAAAAACTTCTTTTGAAAATATTAAAAAAGCATTGAACCAAACTGTTGATGAGATGTTAAATGGACAGGTTCTAAATCCATCATTGGATATAGATTTAGAACTTAACGCTGATGACATTGATATTTCTCTTGTTGAAGAAATTAATAAGCTTGAACCTTTTGGCATGTCTAACCCTTCACCAACATTTGCAATAAAGAATATGACACTTAAACAAAAAAAATTAATGGGTTCAACAAAAGAACATTTAAAATTAATTATTGATACTCCGAATGGTTCAAAGGATTGTGTGTGGTGGTCAAAAGGTGATATCCCATTAATTGCTGGTGACAAGCTTGACATTGCTTTTGCACCACAACTAAATACATTTAATGGCTCAACAGATATCCAATTGATAATAAAAGATGTTCATTCAGAAGCATTAAATGAAGAAGAAAAATCTGAAATAAAAATTTATGACCATAGGAAAAAAACAAATATTTATTCACAAGTTGATGATTATATTAAAAATTCTAAGTTAGGAATTTCTATTTTTGTAGAAGACATTAAGCTTAAAGAGACTTTAAAGCCTTACAAATACATCTATGAAAACATCATTAACAGACAAACAGCTACCAAGAACGATGTTCTAATGTTTTTTGACTACCCTTGTGATGAGGATGTCTTACATAAAATTAAACAAACCGTTTGTGCTTCAACAATTCATTATATGAATTATCAATGCTATAAATCTGACGAAGAAAAAATTCTAAAAACTTTCGCTAGCATGCTTAGATACTGTTTAAATAATCTTGAAGGAAAATTTGAATTACATAGAGGTGCATCAGCTTTAGGAGTAACCGAAGAAGTTATTGAAACTTTGCTTGAAATATTCCAAGAAGCTGGCATGATAAAAATTAAACACAGAGACGACAAGTTTTATGAAATAGGTTTTGTTGCAGATATAAGTATCGCTAATACTCTACATACTACAAAGTATGCTGAATTATCAGAGCTAATGAATACAATAAATAGTTATAAAAATAAGTTCATGCAAATTGACTTATTTGACTAATTTATCTTGCAGCAAAAAATTTATCTAAAATAATAAACAAATTAACAAACAAGAAGCCTAAAAATAAACCAGCCAAAACATCTGTAGGGAAATGTACCCCTAACCAGAGCCTTGAAATCGCAACCATAAAAATCATGAAACCAAAGAATACCGACAAGAATATTCTCCAAAATTGGCTTCTTGTATGAGTCATTATTAAGTATATTATAATTCCGTAAAAACACATCGTAATTGTTGTATGACCTGATGGGAAACTATAACCAGAATATATGTTTAATCCTGGTCTTTCACGACAAATCAGATTCTTAATTACATCAATAAGTATATATGAACCTTGGGTAAAGAAAATAAGTAAAAAAGCCTTTAAAAATTTCCTATGTGACACCAATACTGAACCTGCGGCAATTTGTGGCCACCAAAAATTTCCAACACCGCCATAGTTAGAAAAGAAAACAGGAATGTAATTTGGAAACTGCCCTAAAAACTTTCTTATAGCTTTAAGAATTTCTGTATCAATTTCTCGAAGACCGGGCATATATAAAACCGCCACAGTAAACAACGCAAAAATAATTAATGATAATGTTACATAGTTCCAATTAACTACAACGCTATTCTCTTTCATACTTATCTACCATTTTTAAACTAAATACCGCCTTTTACTACTCCCAAAAGAGATACAATTTTTTCAAAAACTCTTACAACAATGGGAGATAGTTCACTTACAAATACTGCAAAGAAAAATAATGCTCCAACTACAGCAATAATTTTTTGAATATCAGAAAACATAAAGATTTTTTTATTTCTAAATTCTTCAATAGCTTTATATTCATCTGTAAATGGTTTTACAGGGAGTTTTTCTTCTAAAACTTCAAGGACATTTGCAAATTTAATTTTAATCAGCGTGTTATAAGAATCAACGTTCATCCACCATAAAATACAAACAGCAATACCAATTAAAGAAAAAAGCAATGTTGCAGATAATCTTTCCATAAATACAACATTACCGGTAAAGATCATTGCAAAGATTATTGCAACAAAGGAAATCATATAAAAACGATTTGTTCTAAAATTTCTATCAATAAAATTTTCCTTTTGTTCTGCATACATTTTGTATTCTTGAAATATCAATTCATCTCTATCCATTATTATCTTCTCCATTATTTTCTTCATTTGTATTTGCATCATCTGCTTCAACAGCTTCTTCTTCCAACGGAGGAACTTCTTCGCCACGTTCAATGCGAACATCTCTCATAAGACTTTCAAACTCTTTCTCATCAAGGGTTTCTTTTTCAAGAAGTTGTTTTGCAATATATTCAAGCATGTCTCTGTTATCGCTTAATAATTGTTTTGCCAAATCATATTGAGTATCTACTATTTTCTTAATTTCCTTATCAATATCAGCAGCTATCTCTTCAGAAAAATCTCTTGTGTTACCAAAATTTCTACCCATAAACACATGTTCTTGTTCTTTTCCGTAAGCGAGATTTCCCATCTTATCGCTCATACCATAAGTCGTAACCATACTACGAGCAAGAGCAGAAACTTTTTCTAAATCATTTGAAGCTCCTGTTGTAACATTATCTTTTCCATAAATAAGCTCTTCAGCAACTCTGCCACCAAGAATCATCGTTATTCTATCCAACAATTGTTGTTTTCTCATTGTTAAGTGATCTTTTTCAGGTAATGTTAGGGTAATACCCAAAGCCATTCCCCTAGGGATAATTGACACCTTATGAAGAGGGTCACAATTTTTCAGAAGTTTTGCAAGCAGAGCATGTCCAACTTCGTGATAAGCGGTGTTCTCTTTTTCCTCATCTGAAATAATTCTACTTTTCTTCTCTGGCCCAGCCATAACTTTATCGATAGCTTCTTCTAAATCAGGCATTTCGATTTCTGATTTGTTATGACGAGCTGCAAGAAGTGCAGCTTCGTTAAGTAAATTTTGCAAATCAGCACCTGTAAATCCAGGTGTACGTTTCGCAAGAGTTTTTATTTCAACTTCTTTTGCAAGAGGCTTATTTTTAGCGTGAACATTTAGGATTTGTTCTCTTCCTAATACATCTGGTTTGTTGATAACAATTTGTCTATCAAATCTCCCTGGTCTTAGTAGAGCATTATCTAAGATATCAGGTCGGTTAGTTGCGGCAAGGATTATAATATTTGTATTTTCATCAAATCCGTCCATTTCAACAAGTAATTGGTTAAGTGTTTGTTCTCTCTCATCGTGTCCACCACCTAAGCCTGCACCACGTTGACGACCTACCGCATCAATTTCATCGATAAAAACAATACAAGGTTGATGTTTTTTAGCTTGTTCAAATAAATCTCTAACCCTACTTGCACCAACACCTACAAACATTTCAACAAAATCAGAACCACTTATAGAGAAAAATGGAACACCAGCTTCTCCTGCAACAGCTTTTGCCATCAATGTTTTACCCGTACCAGGAGAACCTACTAAAAGAACCCCTTTTGGTATTTTGGCGCCAAGTTTTACATATTTATCAGAGTGTTTTAAGAAATCAACAATTTCTTCTAATTCTTTCTTTTCTTCGTCAATACCAGCAACATCGGAAAATCTTGTTTTAACTTTATTATCCATAAGCATTTTTGCTCTTGATTTTCCAAAAGACATTGCTTGAGCACCACCAGCTTGAATAGATTTTATTATTAACATGATAAAACCAAGAACAAGAAGTATTGTTATAAATGATGAGCCAAGACCAAACATAGAGCCTGACTCACTTGATTTTTTTACATTAATTTCTACATTATTTTTTTGTAATGTAGGTAAAATATCAGAATTATCAGGAAATGCTACTTTATACTGCAATTTTGGAGCCTTAATTTCGCCATACAAAGGATTTACCTCTGCTTTTTTAGTTTCTGGCTGTTTGAATGGAATTGCAAGTAAAGTATCACGCCCCATGTCTACACTTTTGATTTCTTTGTTCTCAACTTTCTGAATAAAAGTAGTATAAGAAAGTTCTTCCGTGCTTGACGTAGGACCTGAAAACAGCATTGATATAAACGCCATAACCATTATACCGAGTATTACATACATGCCAATTGATTGATTTTTGTTCATAGCTCTCCCTTTAATTAAATGTGTAGCTTAATTATAACATAATAATATAACTTTTTATGCTCTTAATCTTTCTTAACAAAAAGGGCAATTTCTTTCAGGCAATTATCTTTAAATATATATAGTATATATACGGTATATTTATGAGCGCTTTTTTACACAATTTTAATTTTGGTTTTCTCCACGGAATGTTCAATGGAATGTTCGGTGGTCTTGGTGTGTGTAACTGGGGTTATAGCACCTATAACAGGGAAAGTATGGATTACACATCGTCTTGTTTTACACCGAATTATTTTACATCTGGATATAATTTAACAAGTTTTGCAGATTATAAGCTACCGTCAGTAACTCCTCATTTGAAATATAATACGCCTGTTTTTACAGGGTTTAACATAAATACAAATATGCAGAGTTTTAATGTGCCTACTCCACAATTTCAAACAAATTTCTTTTTTGGTGGCGACACGTTTATAAGCACAACAGGTTCATCTAATAATGATAAAAAAGACGATAAAACAAAAGGTGCACCTTATCAAAGCACTCTCAGCACATCAGAACACAATACCTATAACGATCTTATACTCAAGTATAGCAAAAAATATGACGTCAACCCTAACCTTGTTAAGGCAATAATAAAACAAGAGTCTTGTTTTCAACCAAGAGCAAAATCAAGATGCAATGCCATGGGATTAATGCAATTAATGCCGTCAACGGCCAAAAGCCTTGGCGTAACAGATCCTTGGGATCCAGAACAGAACATTAACGGTGGCGTAAAATTAATTTCACAACTATTAAAAAAATATGACGGAGATGTCAAATTAGCTCTCGCCGCGTATAATTGGGGAGCTGGAAATTTAGCAAAAAAAGGAATAGAAAAAGCCCCTAAAGAAACGAGATGCTATATTACCAACGTTACAAAGTATTATAAAGAATACCAAAACGCATAAAAAAAAGCCATTCATTTGAGAACGGCTACCAGACTTGGGGAGGAGGTATGAAAAACCTTTTGGTTTTCCATACTAGTCTTATCGGTAATTTTTCTATTTTCTTTAGTAAGTTTTGAATTTTATCATACATTCAGTGGAGTAGGCTTAACAAAATTTAATAATATTTACCCCATTTACCCCTAACCCCTCGACAAATAATATTCTTTTGGTTATTATTAAACTAACACTACCGAAAATAGACAAAAGGAGAATATAGAAATGCAAGTAATATTGAAAAAAGATGTTCAAAACCTTGGCGAAGCAGGTGAATTAGTTAATGTTAAAGATGGTTACGCAAGAAACTTCTTGTTACCTAAAAACTTTGCTGAAGTTGCTACAGAAGGTGCTTTGAAAAACAGAGAACAAAATTTAGCTAGAATCCAAGCTAAACAAGAAAAATTACACCAAGAAGCTTTAGCAAAAGCTGCTGAAATTGAAAAATTAGGTCAAATTGAACTTTCAGCTAAAGCTGGCGAAAGCGGAAAATTGTTCGGTACAATTACAACTAAAAAACTTTGTGAAGAATTAAAAGAAAAAGCTAACATTGAAGTTGATAGAAAAACAGTTACACTAAACGCTCCTATCAATAAAATTGGTGAATTCACAATGCTTATCAAACTAACTTCTAAAGTTAGAACTGAATTAAAAGTTATTGTTACAGCTTCTGAAGTTGTTAAAGAATCAATTGAAGAAGAAGTTACTGAAGAAACAGTTGAAGCATAAGCAAAAAAATGGTATCATAAAACGTGCCGATATAAAATTCGGCACGTTTTTGTATATAAGAAAGTGGAAAAATGAAATTAGCATCGAGATGTGTCCCATTGGGAGCTTTAGCATATGAAGAAATTGAACCAGCAACTCGCATGGTCGCAAAGCTTTTTGAACAAAACCCATTCATAAGCTTTTTACCCAAAATATCGGACGATGACACTCTACTGAAACGTACCCTTAGCAACATTCCTGGCATAAAAGTTAAAGATCGTAAAATAACATTAAAAATTGGTTCAAATACATATAAACAAGGTTTACAAAAGCTGGATAAGGCATATAATAACCCTGATATAAAAACTCTAGAACCATTTGCCTTTGAAGCACCTTTTTTAGAAAAATATTTTCAAATAATAAAAAAATTCAAACCTGCAAATGCATATGTTAATCTTTTAGGTCCATTTACTATCTCACAAATGCTTATGAACGCAGCAGAAGAACAAATACTTGCAGATAAAAGCTTTAGAAAATTATTTATTCAATCAATTTGCGTAAAAGCTCTTTGGGCAATAGAAAAAATAAAAGAAATCAATCCTTCAACCGTTCCTGTTATTGTTTTAGAGGAACCTCTACTATGCCAATTAGGCACACTCAAAAGAGAAAACGAAGAAATAACTAATGAACTCATTACAACTATGCTATCAAGGGTTGTTGAGAAATTAAAATCTGCAGGAGCAATCGTAGCAATCCAATCTATGGAAAAATGTGACTGGCAAATACCTATTAATGCTGGTGTAGACATAATTTCATTTGATGCATACAATAATCCAAATAATTTATGCATAATACCAGAACAAATAATAGAATTTATAAGTCGTGGAGGAAAAATAAACTGGGGCATTGTTCCTGTAATGACTGAATCTGTTGTTAAATCCCTTAACATAGACTATATAGCAAATCGATTATTTGCAACAATGGAGGGACTTATTTTAGCTGGCGTACCAGAAAAATTTGTATACAACTCTGCATTGGTCTCTATTCAAGGAAATGTAGATAATTTACCTATAATCTTTGCAGAAAAAGCTATTATTCTTGCAACACAATTGGCAAAAAGAATCCCTGTAAAAAACTAATCCTGAACCAAACCATTATTATCTATTAAGATAGTATTTCTTATAAAAGCATGTGCCATTAGTAACAAATACGGGTTCATCTCATTTGTTGCAGAAAGATTTACTTTTGTTTCGTGTACTTCATTTTCTTCTTTTATTGGCTGTACTTCTTCTACATCTATATTAGTATTCATTGCGTGCGAAGTACTTTCTTCCATTAACAATTTTTGCAAAAGTTTTTTAGGAAAGTTTTCTGAGCAAAAAATTAAAATATCAACAGAATTAGTTGTTGTTAAAGCAAAAATCCCCTTAAGATTACCAAAATTTTTAGTCTGAATTAAAACCGTAAGCTTTGAATCGTTTAAATCATTTTCTCCATCAGGAGCAGTTATTTCTAAATCAAAACCAACCCCCTCATTTAAAGGTAACCAAGGGAGGTACAGCATCATTAAGCTTTTAAGTGATTGTGCCGGATTATTAGATTCCGCCATTAAGATACAAGAATTTATTATCCCTAAAGTTTCTTGTATTTGCTCGTTACTCAAACCTTGTTTTGAAGCAGAAGCCATTGCAATAATCAATGCAGCTACAGCTTGCTTACCATTTTGCAAAATCAATTTTGAAATATCAGGCATACTTATCATGCCACTAAACATTAAAGCAACCGCATCTTGTTTCGTCTGAGCAGAAAGTTGATTCACTTGTGCCTCTGGATTTATCTGTATTTGATCAATATCGTCAAAAAGTGCAGCTATCGTTTTTTGGTTCTGTAATAAATTTTGATCAATACCACTCAACCCTAATGTTCCTCCATTAAGGGAGTGCTTTAAATTCTGTGCATTTAACAATACTTCAGACAAATTTTGCGGTAAACCTAATAAATTTTTTATAAATACTGACCTGTCCATGCTCGCCAAATGATTCATTTGAAGCATTTGGGTAATATTAGTCATACTTTGTAAATTTTGTATTAATTGGTTTGCATTTGGTTTACCACTTCCTATTGACGAATTAATTTCTGGAGCAAAACTATTAACCTTATTCTCTCCATTATTTATTTTTTTTAAAAAAAGCTCTGGGTTTCTCAATCCCAATAAAATTTTACCAATATTAAATCCGTCCATAAGTTAATTATACCAATTTTTTGCTTGAAATCAAAGATTTGATTATAATAAAAATATGCAAAAAAGTTTAGATGAAAAATATATGCACATGTGTCTTGAACTGGCAGAACAAGGCAGAGGTAAGGTTTCACCCAATCCAATGGTTGGATGTGTAATTTTGGATATAAATGGAAATATAGTATCAAAAGGTTACCATAAAAAATATGGTGAAAACCACGCAGAAAGGGACGCTCTTCTAAAATTAAGAAATAATGAAGCAGAAAAAGGAACTCTATATGTAAATTTGGAACCATGTTCGCACTATGGCAAGACTCCACCGTGTGTTGATTTAATTATTGAACGAAAAATAAAAAGGGTTGTTATCGCCTCTAGAGATCCGAATCCAAAAGTTAATGGTTTATCTAAACTTAAAGAATCAGGAATTGAAGTTACTGAAGGCGTTTTAGAGGAAGAAGCTAGATTCTTGAATCGTATTTTTTTCAAAAACATTACCCAAAAACTTCCCTATGTTGTGTTAAAAACTGCTACAACAATGGACGGAAAGATTGCAACAAAAACAGGTGATTCTAAATGGATTACCTCTGAAGAATCAAGAAAAGAAGTCTATAGAATGCGTGAAGAATTTGATTGTATCCTAACATCTTCTAACACTGTAATTGCAGATAATCCTACTATGAAAGTCAATGAGGGACAAATTAAATGCATTCTTGACAAAGATAATAGAACTTCAAAAGATGCAAAAATTTATCAACAGGGGCAGATATACATTGCAAATAAAGATAATACATCATTAAAAAATAACCAATTAGATTTAAGAAATGTTTTAGAAGAGCTTTATCATCGAGGGGTTTGTTCTGTTTTTGTCGAATGTGGTGGCAGATTAGCTGGAGCTTTTCTAAGAGAAAATTTAGTTGATGAAATATATCAGTTTATTGCTCCAAAGATTGTAAACGATAATTCCGCAAAAAGTTGCTTTGACGGAGATAGTTTAGAAAAAATTGCAGATTGCAAAAGGTTTAGAATTTATGATACACAACTCTTTGGTGAGGACATAATGATAAAAACTATTCTTAAGAATACCCCCTAATTTAGCTCTTGAGAACGATTGAGGTTACCAAAACACAGTTTATAATAATATAATCACTCTAAAAAAATAAATAAGAGGGCTATGTGTTATGACTTCAACTATCAACCAACTACGAATGAACATGCTTGATACTAACCTTTTTCAAGCTTCAAGGACTAATAAACCAACTTTAGAAAAGATTCTTGAAGAAGACAAAGAAAGAGTTTTTGCGACCAAAGGTGAAGATAATTACAACGAGGTAATGGATTTCAATGGCGACGGCATCGTGACTTATGATGAGTATATGAAATACTGCGAAGAAAATGCTGTTTCACAATACAATTCAAACCCTAGTTATACTTTTGTTTCCACGTCACAAAACACAGAAGGGCAAGTTCGACCTGTTCATATAGGTCGTGCTTTAGAGAGCTATGTACTTTCTGGCGAGGAAAAATTAAATCCGTATATTGAAACAGAAGTATAGCAAAAAATAAATTTACATGTTTTTAATTAGACATAAGATTTTATAGAAGATTATTATGTCTAAAATTACTGCTGTAAAAAATTCTATATATCGTTCAACCCACATACGCAAAGGTGGAGGAATTTCGAGAACATATCATAATGTTAAAAATATGTGCCGTATGGAAGCTGGAGTTGCCGCAATAGAGATGCTATTAGCGGTGAATGCAGCACGAAGACACGTTCTTTTTAATACAGTTTTGATGACTGGACTCACCATGTATTTCAGCAAAAAAGCTGTAGAGTTTTACAATATGCGAGCAGATTTACACAAATATTATCAGCCGATTGTGAATAGAGCTAAGCAAATTTATAAACGATAAAAATCTATAATTAAACTAATTTTTCATTAATTTTTTGTATTAGTTCATCTTGTGATTCTTTAAAATCAGTTTGAGGATATAATTTTTCTAGTTCGCGAGTCTTTTTAAAACTACCATTGAAATTTATATTATTAACTGGTGATATATACATTGCCTACTCCTTAAAGTTGGATTTCTCCTTGACGAAAGATAACAACTTCTCCATCGTTAAAACCAACAACTGTTGAAGCTTTTCCTTTTGCTACACATCCATAATCTGGAATCACTAAATCTACCTTGTCTCCAATATAATTTAAAGCTTCCTCATAAGTCAATGCTGGAGCTTCGCCAGAAATATTTGCACTTGTTGTTGCGAGAACTCTAGCATCTATATTTCTACAAATATTTGCAAAAGTTTCATTATCTGGAACTCGAATTCCGACGGTATTCATGTTTGAGGTTATATAATCAGGTGTGTTTTCTGATTTTTCAACGACTAAAGTCAATGCACCAGGAAAATGGTCTTTAATAAGTTTTTGTGCTTGTTTTTCAATTGGTTGTTTGACATAGTCAAATAGTGGATAAACATCATCTGACATTAATATCAGTGGTTTTTTTGCTTCACGTTTTTTTATTTCATAAATTCTTTGCACAGCTTTTTCACTTGAAGGTAGACAGCCAATTCCCCAAACAGTATCTGTTACAAAAGCTATCACACCATCATTTTGTAGTATTTCATTGATATCACTAAACATTTTTCTCTTGGTCACTTGAGCACCTATTCACTTTATCACTGTTTTTATAGTATAATACAACCGTGTAATAAAAATAAAGGAGCACAAAATGGTTCAACAATTCAATACGCCACAAAAAACAAGACAAGCTGTTATCTTATTTTTAAAAGGATCAGCAACTCCTGTTGTTATGTATTTTGATAACCCACAAGCTGTTTATGCTGAATTAAAACAACTTATGAAAAGCCCTACTCCAGTTCTTGTTGAAAAAGAACCAATAGGACCTATTAAAAAGCTTTGTTTTGTTTCAACACAAATTGCTGGTCTAGTATTACAAGAAGAACCTGTCGCATAATAAAACTATGAATAAAATCCTAATTGAAGACATTGAAAAAGAACCTAATAAAATTTTATTCTATGAATTTAACGAATACATGGAAGAATTTGGTGCGAATATCTGTGCAGATTTAGAATTAAAATCTTTAGGACAATTTATAGAAATTACAGGAACTGCTCAAGGAAAATTAAAGCTAACTTGTGATAGATGTTTACATGAATTTGATTATGATTTAGATATTGATATCGAAGAGACTTATGCAAAGCAATCTCTTCAAGACGAGTATTCATCTGAATTTGAACTACAAAGAGGACAATTCATAACAGACTTAAATGGCGAAAAAGAAATTGACATTTATGACTTATTGTATCAATCTGTAATATTAGCTTTACCAAATAAAAAGGTTTGTGGTATAAATTGTAATGAAGACATGTTTGTGTCTGATGAAAACTATCATGAACATGACTCAAGAATGGATATTTTCAAGAATATCAAGATTGAAAAAGAAAATTAACCCGAAAATATAAGTAGTACAATAATAGAAAGGTCAAAACCAATAAAATAATATAGTATTTTGCCAAGTAAATGATAAAATAAGTTAGTAATAGTAAAAGCAAAATGCGGTGGTATAATAAAAAAATCTAGAAAGGAAATATAAAAAAATGGCAGTACCTAAGAAAAGAACAGGGCACAGCGCTCAAGGAAAAAGAAGATCAAATTGGAAAGCAACAAAACCTACAACTACAAAATGTCCTAACTGCGGAGCAGTTGCATTAGCTCACACAGTTTGTACAGCTTGTGGTCAATACAAAGGTAAAGTTGTTTCAAGAAAAGCTGAAGGCTTCGTAGAAGCTACAGAAGTTAAAGAAGCTAAAAAAGCTCCTAAAAAATCAACAAAAAAAGCTGCTAAAGTTGAAGAAACAAAAGTAGAAGAAGTTGTTGAAGAAGTTAAAGCGGAAGAAGTTGTTGAAGCTACTGAAGCCGTTGAAGAAGCTCCTGCAGAAGAAAAAGCAGAAGAAACTTCAGCTGAATAATAACAATTTATTTATTACTGCGGAAAGTAAAGAGCTTTCCGCACAAATAAGTAAATTGGGATTATGGAATAAAAAGAGGTGAGAATGACTAGAATAGCCATTGACGCAATGGGAGGAGATAACGCTCCATTTGAAATAGTTGCAGGTGCTGTATGGGCTGCTGCAGAATATGGAGTCGCTATTGAACTTGTTGGTAAGGAAGATAGAATAGAAAGTTGTTTAGAAAAAATTCAGAAAGAAGGTTTTCTATCTGATTGTGGAAAAGCTGGTAGAAAAAGAAGAGTTCATGTTGATGTGAAATCTTTGGATATTAAAATTACCCATGCTTCAGAAGTTATTGAAATGGGCGAAGCTCCAGGACAAGCAATTCGTAAAAAGAAAAATTCTTCAATCGTTTTAGCGGTAAACTCTGTTGCGACAGGAAGTTCAGACGCTTTGGTGGCAGCTGGTTCGACAGGCGCAGCAATGGCATCAAGCTTGTTTGGTTTAGGAAGAATTCCTGGTGTTGATAGACCAGCTATTGCAGTTACACTTCCTACAATGAAAAAACCTATAGTTGTAATTGATGGTGGTGCAAACAGCAATTGTACTCCACAAATGCTAAAACAGTTTGCTGTTATGGGCATGACTTTTTCTAAAAATGTTCTTGGCGTTGAAAACCCAAGAGTCGGTGTTCTTAACATCGGCGAAGAAGCTGGTAAAGGTAACGAACTTGCTCAAGCAGCTTACAATCTATTAGAAGAAGAAAAAGAAAAATTCAATTTCATGGGTAACGTTGAGGGTAGAGAGCTATTCTTAAACGTTTGTGATGTTGTTGTCTGTGACGGTTTTGTAGGAAATGTTGTCCTAAAAGTTACAGAAGGCACTGCAACATTATTATTCAAGATGATTAAAAGCACATTCAAATCTGATTTCTTGGGTATGATTGTTGGACTTTTAGCAAAACCTTTCTTAAGAAGAATATACGGCAGAATCAATTATGAAGAATTCGGCGGTTGCTTACTTCTTGGCGTAAAGGGAATTACAGTAATTTCACACGGTAGAAGCAGAGCTTATGCTATTAAAAATGCTGTAAGAGTTGCAAAAAATGCTGTAGAAACAGGCGTTAATACTAAGATTTCAGAAATGATTTAGTAATAAAATTAAAAAAAATTAACAAAAAGTCGTGATAAACTGTCACGACTTTTTTGTTTGTGATAAAATACAAAATGAGCAAAATTTTGCTTTTGAAAAAGAGGAGTATAGAAGATGATTAGCAATGCAATTCCTTTGAGAATCGCAGGAGTTGGGTATAGTGTACCAAAAACTGTTATTACAAATAATGATTTAACTAAGTTATATGATACATCTGATGAATGGATATATTCAAGAACCGGTATCAAAGAAAGAAGAATGGTTTCTGGAAACGAAGATGCGGTTAGCTTAGGAATTGAAGCTGCTAAAAAAGCTTTAGAAAAGTCAGGTATAAAAGCAGAAGATATTGATATGATAATTGTTGCAGCATCTGCTCCTCCTCAATTATATCCTGCAGTTGGTTGCCAGATTCAAGCCACATTAAATATACCAAACGAAATACCTGCTTTTGATATTACAGCAGCATGCACTGGGCTTATTTATACACTAACTATAGCAAGAGGTTTTATTGCATCAGGCATGTATAAAAATATTTTACTTGTGGCAACAGATAATAACTCAAGACTATTAGATTGGTCTGATAGATCTGCATCAATATTATTTGGTGATGGTGCTGGAGCTATGGTCGTTACAGCTTCAGAAGACGGTATTGATGACATTATATCTATTGATATACGTTCAAATGGGTCTATTGGAGAAATTATTCAATATAATTTAGCTGGTAAAAACTGTCCGCTCGTCGAACCAAATACAGAAAAGCCATCTTTTATTACTATGAACGGTAAAGAGGTTTATAGATTTGTAGCTCGTGTCCTTCCTGAATATGTTGAAAAACTGGTTGCTGACGCTGGCATGAAAAATGAAGATATTGATTATTTGATTCCTCACCAAGCTAATTTGAGAATTATTCAAGCTGTTCAAGAAAGACTAGGTTATTCTGATGAAAAAGTTGTCACTAATATTGAAAGATTCGGTAACACTTCTGCAGCTTCTATTCCTTTAGCTCTAGTAGAAAGCGTTGAACAAGGCAAAGTAAAGCTTGGCTCAACTGCAATTCTAACAGGCTTTGGTGCAGGCATGACTTGGGGCGGAGCTATTGTTAGATTAAGAGAAGGAATCTGCTAGGAGGTCTGATGAAAATTGATCCTATGACACGAAAAATATTAAAAGAGTCTGCGATTCCTATTACTTTAGGATTTATTGGTTTGATTTCAGCAGGAGTATTTGTGCATGAAGCAAATAAGGATAGAAAACTTAATTCCGTCAAACACGAACACGTTGAAGAATATTCATATACTAATAGGCCAATAGAAGACTACTATGAAGCTGCTCGTGATATTAGAGAAGATTTAAAACTAGACAGCATAGCAAAGACAAATTATGCTTTAGGCATGCAAGCAGTGAGAGATAGTTTAGCAAACACTAGCAAAAAATAATTTAAAAGGAGAATAAAATAAATGAAAAAAATAGCATTCTTATTTCCAGGACAAGGCTCACAAACTGTTGGTATGGGAAAAGATTTATATGAAAGTTCAAATACTGCAAAAGAAGTGTTTGAAATAGCTAATTCAACTTTAGGTAAAAACATTTCATCGCTTTGTTTTGAAGGGCCTGAAGAAAATTTAAAACAAACTGTTAACACTCAACCTTGTATTGTAACAATGTCAATTGCAGCTATGGAAGTGCTTCGTGAAAAATGTAATATTACACCGGATTATGTTGCTGGACATTCTTTAGGTGAATATTGTGCAATGTTTTCTGCGGGCGTTATGTCTTTAGAAAACACTCTTAGAGCTATTCAAAAACGTGCTGACTTAATGAGTGAAACCAAAGGTGGTGCAATGGCAGCTGTTCTTAATGCTAGCGAAGAAGTTTTAAAAGCTGGCCTGGAAGAAGGAAATAAAGTTGGTTATGTTGACGTAGCAAACTATAATTCGCCAGCCCAAGTTGTTATTACAGGCGCAGAAGATGCTGTAAAAGCTACAAGTGATTATCTTCTAGCTAATGGCGTAAGACGTGTTGTTCCTTTAGCAGTATCTGGAGCGTTCCATTCTAAATTTATGGAATCAGCAGGGAGTAATTTCGGTGAGTTTATTGCAGACATTGAATTAAATGATGCATCAATTCCTGTTATTACAAACGTTGATGCTGAAGCTACAACTTTAAAAGAAGATTTTAGAGCTAAAATGCCAAAACAAATCTATTCATCAGTGTATTGGACTCAAACTATTGAAAAAATGGTTTCAGAAGGTGTTGATACATTTATTGAAATCGGTCCAGGAAAAGTTCTTGCTGGTCTAAATAAAAAGATTGCTTCTGATGCAAATGTATATAACGTATACGACGTAGCTTCGCTTGAAGCAACAGTTGAAGCATTAAATGCTGAAATGGCAGGAGTTTAAAAAGTATAGTACAGGTCGGTTTCCCGACATTAAATAAGGAGAAATTTAAAATGACAGAAAGAAAAATTGCTTTAATTACAGGCGGTTCAAGAGGTATTGGTTTAGGTTGTGCTCTTGAATTAGCTAAAGCTGGTTGTGACATTATTATTAACGATATTTGTGATGCTGAAAAAGCTCAACCTGCATTAGATGAAATCAAAGCTTGTGGCGTAAATGCTTATTTCTATAGCTTTGACGTTTCTAACTATGACGCTGTTAAAGAAAACGTTGATAAAATGATTGCAGAACACGGCAAAATTGACATCTTGTTAAATAACGCCGGTATTACAAGAGATGGTCTGTTCTTAAGAATGGATATGCCACAATGGGAAAGCGTTATCAAAGTTAACTTAACTTCAGCTTTCTGCGTAACTAATGCCGTTATTAAACACATGTCAAAAGCTAGACAAGGTTCTATTATTAATATGTCATCTATTGTTGGTCGTCATGGTAACGCTGGTCAAGCTAACTACTCAGCATCTAAAGCTGGTCTGATTGGTTTCACACAAACTCTTGCAAAAGAATTTGGTTCAAGAAACATCAGAGTAAACGCAGTATGTCCTGGCTTTATCCAAACTGCTATGACAGCTGAATTACCTAACATTGATGAATATTTAAAAGCTATTCCAATGAAACGTTTAGGCACAGTTGAAGATATCGCAAAAGTTGTTAAATTCTTAGCTCTTGATACTGAATATGTTACAGGTCAAGCTATTGAAGTTGCGGGCGGTTTAATGTTATAAATTCGGTTTTAAAAGGCGAAGCTATTGGGCTTTGCCTTTTTTACGAACTGTAACAATTTTGCGAAAATCTTGCAATATTATCTTGAAATAGTATAATTTAGAAGAAATAGTGTAATACACAATAAATAAGAGGAAAAAAACATGAGTACATTAGAAAAAGTAAAAAAAGTTGTTGTAGATCAATTAAGCTGTGATGAAGCTTTGGTTACTCCAGAAGCTAGCTTCACTGCTGATTTGGGTGCTGACTCTTTGGATACAGT
>SUTY01000008.1 GCA_015152455.1 Cyanobacteria bacterium SIG32 | reverse complement strand
AAGCTACTTCTTTAGCTAGTGTTTAATTTTGCATAACAAAACGAAAAAGCCTCCTGTTATTCTTTCTTGGGGGCTTTTTTATTTTAAAATTTAAGCAATAAAAAAGACCCCTCTAAGGGGTCTTTTTTTGTTTTATTAAAAACTATTCTACTTCAATAGCGCTAACTGGGCATGCATCTGCAGCTTCTTTTACTGCATCAATGTTATCTGCTACTGCTGCTTCATTAACTTGAGCAACACCATCTACTGAAAATACAGCGTCGCAAATTGATTCGCAAGCGCCACAACCGATACAAGAATCGTTAACTTTTACTGTCATTTCTATTTCTCCTTATTTTTTACTGTCTGTGAACTTGGTCCACAAATTTATTATAAAACAAAAATTTAAAATATCCAGTCTTTTAAAATTTTTGCAACATAATCAAAGCCATTAATTACTTTTAAATCTTTACCAGGTATGTTTTTGTTGTAAACAAGTAGAGGAACTTGTTCTCTGGTGTGGTCAGTTCCAGGAACTGTTGGATCGCAACCGTGATCTGCTGTTATAATTAACAAATCATCTTCGGATAATTCATTTAGCATAACTCCAATGTATTCATCAATTTCTTCGATTGCTTTGCCATATCCTACTGCGTCGTTTCTATGTCCAAAAAGCATATCAGTATCAACAAGATTTGTAAATATCAATGTTGGTTCTCCGTAATTTTTATTTTCATATGCAATGGTATTAAGATCTAATTCGTTTTTGATGGCTTTAAGGGTTAACTCTAAGCCTTCTTTGTTTGTTCCGGTGTGGATTGCGTGGGTAATACCAGCTTTTGAAAATATATCTTCAATTTTTCCAATGCCGATAACTTTTCCGCCCCTATCTTTTATATCATCTAATATTGTATGAGATGGAACCATTGAGTAGTCACGTCTATCTTTTGAAATTCTTGTAGGTTTTCCATCAATAACTTTATAAGGCCTTGCTATTACTCTTGAAACATTATAACCACCATTATCAAGTAATTTTCTTGCAATTTCACACCAATTATATAAAGTTTCTAAAGGAATTAAATCAGTATCAACTGCAATTTGGTAAACACTATCAGCTGATGTGTAAACAATCGGAAATTTTGTTGCGTGGTGTTCTTCATTTAGTTTTTCAATTATTGCAGTTCCGCTAGCTGGAATATTAGCTAAAATTCCACCACAATTTGTTTCTTTAATAAATTGTTGAATTAATTCGTCTGGAAATCCGTCAGGAAATGTTGCAAATGGTTTTTCTGATACAAGACCTGCAATTTCCCAGTGTCCGGTTGTTGTATCTTTCCCTTTTGATTTTTCAACCATTGTTCCGTATTGTGCTGTAGGATTAGAAACTTTTGAAATTCCTTCAAAATCCTGAATATTACCTAACCCCATTTTTTCCATATTAGGTACTTTCAAACCTTTATTAAAAGCGCAAACATTTTTTAATGTATTGCATTCCGGAATGTCATTAAACTCTCTACAATCAGGCATTGCGCCAATACCCATAGAATCAATTACAATTATTATTGCTCTTTTCATATTTACCCCTTTTGTATAAATTATACACCAAAGAGTATTTATTGGGCAATATTAATTATACTATATGCGTTAAGTTCTAAAGAACCAAAAATTATTTTAACTTGGGTGTCGTTAACTCCTAGAAGTTCGACAAAATGAACGGTTTCTTTTCCATAATCATCTTGGGTTTCTGTAGCTGGGATACTAGCAATTAAAAAGTGTGCTTGGTATAAATTTAGGAATGTATTTCCATCCTTTTTTTCGCCGTCAACCTGGTAATGACCTATAGGAATAACATCTTCTCCAACTTGAAGTTTTACAGGAATACAAAGAACAGGCATTTCTTCTTCAGCTTCTTTTATAAATTGAGTTTCGTTGCTTTGATGAAATTCGTTTCCTTTAGGTACGTTTTTGTTTCTTTTTTTCTTTTTCTTTTTACTTTCTAACGCTTTATCGAATTCCTTATCGGATACTGCTTTCTGCCCATAAGTATGCGGATCTCCGTAATTATCCCACAAGTCGCCTTCTGCAAATGCCGCGCAGGAAGAAAAAATTATAAAGCTGAAAATTATAGTTAAAAATCTTTTCATACTTATATAATAATAAATTTTTTTCTAAAGTAAACCGTTTATTTGTATTAAAATAAAAAATCGCCTCTTGGCGATTTTAATAAACTATAAACACATAAAACACACGACGAATTAAGAAATGTAACCTGACAATAAATCTTGTCCAGATAATTTCATTTTTTTCAAAGCTCTTAATTCTGTTTGACGAATACATTCTTTTGTTACGCCATAAATATTTCCGATTTCTTCTAGGGTGTGACGTGTTGTATCACCTAGACCGTAACGCATTTTAACAACTTCCTGTTCTCTGTCTTTTAATGTTGATACAACCATTTCTATATCGGTTTTTAAGCCTTCAAATTCAATTTTTTCACTAACATTGCTTGTTTCATCAGCTAGCATGTCTGCAACGTTCATTTCTTTGCCATCAGCTCTTTCTAAGCCACTTTCAATTGAAATGGTTTTTGTATATGCAGATAAAAATGTATCAATTTTATCTGCGGAAATGTTCATTTTCTTCGCAACATCTTCGGTTTTTACTTGTTCGTTTGCATTTTTTTCCATTTCTGATTTAATTTTTGAAAATTTTGACAAAGTTTCTTGAATATATACAGGAATTTTCATGCAATGTGATTGTTCTGAAATTGCTTTGAACATTGATTGTTTAATCCACCAGCTTGCGTATGTTGCAAATTTATAACCTAATTTGTAATTGAACTTGTCAGCAGCAATCATCAAGCCTAAATTACCCTCTTGAATTAAATCAACCATAGGTAAATTTGAAGTGTGAATTGCTTTTTTTGCGATTGTAATAACTAATTTTAGATTAGATTGGATTAATTTTTGTTTAGCTTCAATGTCGCCTTCTTTTGCTCGTTTTGCAATTGCTCGTTCTTCTTTTGCGCTTAGTGATGGATATTGGGCAATTTCTTTGAGATAATCAGATAAAATGCTATCTGCTTGTAAAACTTCATTGTTTGCAGGGTTGGAAAAATTTGAAACTTTCTTCATTTTGATTGGTGAATTTTTGCTCATTCTAAAACTCCTCTTCTTCTTAACACGAATTTTGTACTTGCTTTTTGCAAGTAAAGGTAAACACAAGATTAACACAAATAGTATATACTTTATATATACCCAAATATATAACATTTTTAACATATTATTAAGAAATATTAAGTTGAATTTTTCAAAAATCTTGAAAAATGCTTTTATATCAGTATTTTTTGTTGTATTATTTATATGTGAGGGAGGATAATATGAAGAAGAAAATAATTATTGGTTTAAGTATTTTGTTAGTTGTTGTATTGGCTTCTGTTGGTGCTTATGCTTACGGCACTATGAATCAAAAACACAAACCGTCAGATTATAATATAGGGATTAAATATGAAGATGCTGTTGTATCTGACAAACCAATGTTAGCATTATTTTATGTTGATTGGTGTGGATATTGTTTAAAGTTTATGCCTAAATACAAAACAATTAGTTCAATCTATAAAAAGGACTATAACGTTGTTATGTTGAACGCAGAAAATCCTCGTTATAAAACTTTAGTAGAAGATGTTACTTTGGGTGGATATCCAACGTTATACATTATTGATCCAAAGTATGATAACAGAGTTCACATAAGCAATTCTATATATGCTGATTTGAAAAAAATGAGAGTAGAATTGGATCGTTATTTGCGTGTTAGAAAACTATTGGATTCAGTTCCAGAAAAGTAATTGTAAAGTAATGTAAACATTTTCGTTAAAATTTAGCAATTTTTAGAAGAAATGGGACTTTATTATAGTATAAAGCTCTCTCTTCTTATTTAAACGGATAGGCCTTGGATATCACAAGGTCTTTTTTTTATTTTGTAAATTTTTGTTTGTTTAATAAAGAAAAAATGTTATAATTGTTCTGAATTGGGAATTTATATATTAGGAGTATATTATGAAAAAGCTGGGTTTTACGTTAGCAGAAGTTCTTATAACGCTTGGGATCATAGGCATGGTGGCTTCTATGACGATACCAACATTAATTACAGATTTTCAAAGAAGGCAATTTGAAACCAAGTTTGCTAAAACATATTCAATGATTATGAACGGTTTTAGGTTATATTTGGTTGATGAATATTGTACATCAAGTATCTGTTCTCCTATTCAGGATTATTATCTTGAAGCCGTTGTTGATGAAGATTATACTCATATTGATAATATGTTTGAATCTACATTTAAGGTTATGAAAACTTGCCGAGGAAGTGAACAAAAGAATGAATGTTTGCCAGAAAAAATGTATGGTATTGATGGTTCAAATGTAGATTTTGATGATGTTTTAAGTCCTTATACGGTTATTTTTGCAGATGGTTCATCATTATCTTGTTTGGGTAGTGTTTATGGTGCATTGTTACTTTTGATGGACACAAATGGTCTAGCTGCTCCTAATACTTATGGAAAAGATTTATTTATGTTTGTTATGGATGTTAGTACAAATAGATATGAACACTTGCCTTTAATGTTCCCTTGGGGTGATTCCAATGCTGGTCCAGCTTGGTGGACACCTTGGCATGAAGATGCAACTTTATGCGGACAAAAAGGGCAAAAAGTTTTGCCTACAGATAACTCTAATGGACAGGGTTGTGGTGCTCGTTTATTAGAAGAGGGATTTAAAATAAACTACTATTAATGCTTTTGTGTTAGAATATCTATATGAAAGATATTCAAAATTCGGAAGATACAAGAGAAGTTGATATACAAAAGGTTGGGATTAAGCATATTGCTATGCCGTTGACTATTCAGCGTAAAAATAATTCTAATCAGGTTGTGTATGCAAAGGCACGTGTGAATGTATCTTTACCTAAAAGATACAAAGGGACTCACATGTCACGTTTTGTTGAAGTCTTAAGTCAATATCAAACCAAAAATCTTTTAGGTGTCGATATTAAAGGGTGTCTTGAATCTATTTTGAAAAAACTTCATGCCGAAAGTGGTGAAGTTGAATTCAAATTCAAATATTTTATTGAAAAAAGTGCTCCTGTGACCGGTTTTACTGCCTCAATGAGTTATGATTGTTCTTTTGAAGGCAGAATTGAAAACGGTGCATATAAATTTATTTTAGGTGTTGTTGTTCCTGTGACAACGTTGTGTCCTTGTTCTAAAGAGATTTCTGACTATGGCGCACATAACCAAAGAGCTTTGATTTCTGTTAAAGTTTCGTATGATGAAACAGAGCAAATTTGGATTGAAGATTTGATAGAACTTATTGAAAGTTGTGCATCTTGTCCACTTTATCCGTTATTGAAACGAAAAGACGAAAAATTTGTAACAGAAAAAGCCTGGGAAAATCCAAGATTTGTAGAAGATGTTTTAAGGGAATCTGTTGTAAAACTTAGACAACATCCATTAGTTAAAGAATTTGAAGTTGAGTGTGAAGCCTTTGAAAGTATTCATAATCATTCTGCTTGGGCTTATCAAAAAGAAACTTGTTATTAGTGTGCTTAAATGTGATAATAAAATATCCCCTTATTTTATTTGTTAACAAGAGGATATTTCGATTATGAATTTTATAATTGTTGTTATTTTGCTAATTCGTCGGCAAGTTTTGTTTCAAGTCTGCCGTTAAGAGCTTTATTAATTTTTTGAAGTTTTTGTGCGATAACCTCCATATTGTCTGACCAAATGAAATTATCGTTTACATATTTTTCAGCTTCTTCAAATTTCTCGTTAATTTGAATTCTTACAATTTCAGCAAGCATTTCTTTAGCAATAGGCACGACTTTATCGATATTAACGTGTATTTTACCGTCAACAAGTTCGTATGCTCCACGATTTGCGAAATAATTGTTTTGCATAACAGTTCTGACTCTATGAGCTTGGCTTAGAGTTGGTTTAGATTTTAAGAAGTTATCCGCAATAAAGGTTACTATCATTTGTTTGCGTTGTTCTTCTGAATACATTCCAAGTTCTGTGAGTAAATCTACAAAAGCTAATGCACCCATATCTGCTTTGTTTTCTTCAATAATGTTTCTATATTTGCCAAGACCTTCGCAACCCTTTTTAGGTCCAAGTGAGTGTGCGTTTTCGTGTCCGATTGTGAACCAATGATCAGCTTCGTTTAAGTAATATTGATGTTGATTTTTGTCTAATATTTCATCTAGTCTTTCTTGAAGTTTTTTCATATCGCTAACAAAGCGAATTTGTCTGTGGTAAACATTACGGCGTCCGCCACCGATTTGTAGTGAAAGTTTATCGTCATTTGGTAAGTTTTCTGCCAAAGTGATTCCACCTCTGTATTCGCCGACATCACCTGATGCTTGAACCATATCAACGTCAACCATTGTTTGTTTTGTATCTTTGTCTGGTGAAATATTTTGTTCGTATTCATCAGCAAATGGCATATTTTTAGCAATTTCAGGAAGATATTTTTTTATTGCCATAAGTGCTTCTGTACCTTGTTTGTTTACTATGCCGACTCTTCCACCTAAAAAATCTTTTGGAGTTGGAGATATTCCGTGTTTGTCCAGTAATTCTTTTAACTCAGAGTTTTCAACGATTGTGCCTGTCATTTCATCTTCGTAATTTTCACGTGTTATGGTGAATTCTAGTGGTGTATCTTGTAAAGTTGCCCATTTTTTATCAGCATAAGCGTCAAGCATTGGATCTGCTGTTAAAAATGCTTTTGCTTGAAGTCTTAAATATTCATTAAAATCTTCATTTGTTGAAACTTCGGCCGCTTTTTCTAATTCTCTGGCTGCAAGTTCAAATTCGGATCTGAATTTGTCTATGTAGTCTATACCAACTAAATATTCGCCTCTGCGTTCAACAACAGAACGTTGAGTTAAGATTTTTTTAACTTCATCAATTTTGTTTTCGTTTATCATTCTTGTTAAAATTTCGTGAAATTCTGCTTTTGATAAATCTTTTGGATAGACACCTTTACCTGGTAATTCTTCAATCCCTTTTGCAAGATTGATTTTTGTTGACATTGTGTCAATTGCATTCATACCTTTTTGGGCATCAAAAAGAATTTTGGTTAATTCAGCTTGTTTATTGCCTTTTTTAATTTCTTCAACAAGGAATTCTTCAAATTCAACGTTATCATGACAATCAAGTTGCATATTAATTTTGCCGATATGGTTTGCAGCTTTGACCAAGTGTTTGAGTGCTTGTTTGTCGCCATCTGCTAATTCAAGATATTCAGGAGAATCAGGTTTTAAAAATTTCTTTGTAATTAAATAATCTTTGTGCGTACGTTTTTCTAATTCTTCCATTGATAAATTAAGCTCAAAATTTCTCATAATAATTCTCCTTTTAATAATACGAATTATAGCATTATTTTAAGGTTGTCCGCAATAAGTCATTTGAAGTAGAATTATTTATTGTCGAGCAAGTTTGTCAGCTAATGGTGTATTTATATATGAGTTTAAAGATGTGGAAGACGAACGAAGATGCTTTGAAATACTTTGCATTGTAGGTGTCCAGACAAAGTGCTTATTAACAAATTCTTCTGCAGCTTCATAGCTATCATCAACTTGAATTCTTATAACTTCTTGAAGCATTTTTTGAGCAGTAGGTACAACTTTTTCGAGGTCAACCTTCAGTTTTCCGTCACTTGTTAATTTGTAAACACCATTTTCTTCAAAATATTTTGCCTGCATTACTTGTCGAACTCTATGAGCAATAGCCATATCAGGTTTTGCTGGTAAGAAGTTTTGAGTTACAAAATATAGTAAAATCCCTTCACGTTCTTTTTTAGAATAAAGTCCTAGTTGGGTTAATTTATCAACAAAGGCAATTGCAGCAACGTCAGCTTTATTTTCTTCGATAATATTTCTGTATTTGCCAAGATTTTTCACATTCTTAGGTCCGAGCGTGTGTGCATTTTCGTGACCAACTGTAAAATAATGCATACTTTCGCCTGTTATGTATTTTTTGCCTTTATTTTCAAGGATTCCTGTATAGGCTTCAAATAATTGTCTTTTATCGAAACGCATTTGTTTGTGATACGCATTTCTGCAGCCACCGCCTAAGCTAAGAGCCAATTTGTCGCTATTTGGCAGATTATTTGCGACAGAAAGTTTTCCTCTACTTGCTCCTAAATCGCCTGTAACAATTACCAAATCTAAATCAACAGATGTCTGTTTGCTATTATCTGTAGTTATAACCTGTTGGTATTCGTTTTTGTATGGCATCATTTGAGCAAGAATTGGCATAAACGCTTTTGCCTGTTTTAAAAATTCTGTACCTTTTTTATCTACAATTGCAACTCTTGCGCCTAAAAAATCTTTAGGAATTGGAGTAATTCCTCTTTCTTTGAGCATAGCAGATAATTCTTCGTTTTCTGATATTGTTTGTGTAAATTTATCTTCGTAGTTTTCTCTTGATAATGTAAAATCTAATGGTGTATCTTGTAATGTTGCCCATTTTATATCAGCTTTTGCATCAAGCATAGGATCTGCAGTTTTAAAAGCCTCTGCTTGAAGTCTTAGATATTCATTAAAATCTTTATTTGTGGAAACTTCGGCTGCTTTTTCTAAGTGTTCTGCAGCCATACTGAATTCAGTTTTAAATTTATCCACATAGTCAATTCCTTTTAAATATTTGCCATCTCTTACGACAACAGTTCTTTGAGTTAAAATGTTTTTGACTTCTTCATCCATTCCTTTTTCTAGCATTTCTCTCAATGTTTCGTGAAATTCAACAACGTCCAAATCTCTTGGATATACCCCTCTCCCAGGGGCTTGGTTTAATCCTTTTGCAAGAGAATAGTGATGAAATAATTTATCTTGTGCAAAAATTCCCCTTTGCGAATCAAAAAGACGTTTTGCTCTTGTAGCATCTGTATTGCCCTTAGCTATTTCTCGTACTAAATAATTACGAAATGGGACATTGTTCTCATCATCAAGTTGTAATTCAATGTCGTCAATAATATTTGCAGCCTTAACTAAATGAACAAGTGCTAATTTGTCCCCTTTTTCTAGTTTTTGGTATTGTGGAGAATCCTCAGAAAGTAAATTGATTTCGGTTAAATGAAACGGCAATGTCCTATCAACTAACTCCCCAGTTGAAAGTCCAATTTCGTAATTTTTACCAGAAAAAAAGGGTTTATTTAATGTTGCCAGTTGTTCTAATTTTGCAGTCAGTAAATTAGAATTTGATTGGAATGCAATTGTAGCATTGTTTTTGGTTCTTTGTTGTGTGTAATATGTTTGAGTATTTAATTTTACTTTTTCAACATGCATGATTTTCATATAAAAACCCTAAATATTTTTTTTGCTATTTATGGTATGTTTCTTTTTTGATAATTTTGAATGCCCTATAAATTTGTTCGACCAAAATTAATCTTGCAAATTGATGTAAAAATGTCATTTTAGACATGCTTAGTTTAAAGTTAGCTCTGGCTGAAACAGTTTTGGAAATTCCACAAGAAGAACCGATTACGAAAATTATCTCACCAATTCCGTCGTTAGTTAAAGATGCAATTTTTTCAGCAAGTTCTTCGGAAGAAAGCATTTTGCCTTGAATTTCTAATGTAATAACGTAAGATTGAGGTTTTATGTGAGAAAGTATTTTTTCACCCTCTTGTTCTAAAACTCGTTCGATTAAGTTTTCGTCTTTAATTTCAATAGGTGCTAATTCTATAACTTCAATGCTTGCATAAGGTCCAAGACGTTTTAGAAATTCATCTATTCCGTCTTTTAAAAATTTTTCTTTAATTTTTCCTAATGCGATTATTTTTATATTCATTTTTTCTCGATATAAATGGATTGTGATGGGAATGCAAAATCAATTTCCGCATCTCTAAAACGTTTTACAACTTCCAAAATGACTTCAGAACGAACTTTTGCTAAATTTGCAAAAGCGCCTGTTTTTACGTAAGTTTGAAGTCTTATATCAATTGAACTTGCAGACAAGGTTTCAATGAATACGTTGGTGTCTTTTGTTACGTTATTGTGTTCGTTACAAACATCTTTGATAATTTGCATTGCTTCTTGAAGTTTTTCATTACTTGTGTCATAAGTTACCCCAAAAACTTCATTGATACGGCGTTTTTTAGCTTTTGACATATTAACAATTGTAGCACCAGATATGTTATTGTTTGGAACAGTAACTAAAAAATCGTCAAGAGTTCTGATTTTTGTCGAAAGCATATTTACATCTTCTACAGTACCTTCAACTCCTGCAATACTTATATAATCTCCGATTTTATACATTTTGTCTGCAATAATCGCAAGCGTTCCGAAGAAATCTGCAACGGTTTGTTGGGCTGCAAAACCTATTGCAACACCTGTTATACCAAAACCTGCTATTAAAGATGTTATTGAGTAACCGTTGGTTTGTAAAAATGAAGCGATAACGAAGAATAGAATTAAGAACTTGATTATTTTATCCAAAATCGGAATTAATTGGTTTGATAAGGCTGAAGAATCTTGTTTTGCAGCTCTTTCTTTTAATTTTTGCATAAACAAATTTGTTAGTTTGAATAATACTGCAATAATGATTAAGTTAATGATTGCACTCAAAACAATGTCAAGTTTAAAAGTTTTAAAAACAGTTTCAAACTTATCTACTAATCCCATAATTTCTGTTAACATATCCATACTCCTTTTGGAGTTATTATATAAAACAATAACTCCAAAAACAAGTAAATGTATCAATTTATTTAAAATTCAAATGGATAATCCTTAGGAATTTTCCAGTTGTTTAACTGGATGACTTTTGTACAATATGCGGCTTCGTTTGTGGCATCTTTTCTGCAACCAATGTCAGCTCTAGTTTTGAAATGTTTTATGGTACAAAGGTCGCAACCAACACCATATGGTTCCATCCCTTTTCCTTTATGGTGGCGTGAAGAACTATGAGGGTTAAAATGGAATGTGAAATATTTACTTCCAGATATTGCGGTATCTCTTGTTACATATCCGTCTGTTCCAATACTTGACTTGTAGTCTTTTGCATCAGGATAGAATAACCAACTGTTTGCTCCTATACTTACTAATGATCCATCAAGAAAATAAATCAAAATATTCCCCTCACGGTCGTTTTCAACTTCTTCGACTTTTGCTATTTTTATATATGGTGCAATGTATTTGTTAAACCATTCTAGAGAATTTGTTGTTATTTTTTGTTGGTTTCCCTCACTATCGACGATTTCATCAACTTCAAGTCTTTTCCAGGTCAAAATAGAACCATTGTCAACTTCAGATAATCTAATAGCTTGATTCATTGTGGTGTAGAATTTGGATAATTTTGTTTCTACAACTTGTTTTTTGTAATTACTTATCAAGGTAGGTATTGTCATTGCCGCAACGACACCAATAATTGCTAGGGTGATTAGAACTTCAGCCAAAGTAAAAGCGGATTTTGGGGAAGTGATCAAGTGACTAGGTGACCAAGTGATCAAGTTTTTTACAGTTTTTTTCATAACCTTTTTCCTTTCATTTTTTATATGTACTACTGTTTTTTAAATTACTGTTCTTTACTCCCCTCCCTCGCTAGGGCGGGGCTGGGGGTGGGTGAGCTTTTATTATTAATAAACACCCACCTAAATCCTCCCTAGCAAGGGAGGACTTTTTTCTTGAAATTTGTTTTTCACATAACAAAACAAGGTTGTACAAGATCTAATTCTTGTTAACAACCTTTCAATTTTTATATTATTTATCAATTTATTTAGAGATCCTGAAACAAGTTCAGGATGACGGTATGATTTTGTGCAAACCGCCAAAACCCAGACTACGAGAGCGTTTCTACCCCCCCCCTAATGAAGTTAGGGAGTTAGTATGTAAGTAAGTTATTGAAGTTTTTACTTGGGTTTTAAGCATTTTGTTCCTTTTTTATAAGTTACTAGGATACTAAGTTCTTTTATTTGTAAATTCTTAGTGCCTTACTGCCTTAGTATCTTAGCGCCTTTTTATCTTACCTTTTTTTTCAATATTTGGCAATAACTGAATTTTTATAATAAAAAAACGCCGTTTGTGGCGTTTAAAAAAGGAGAAAAACTTTTGTTATTGCGATTAGAAGTGCATATCAAATGATGGTGGCATACCGTTCATTTTTTCGTCTTCCATACGCATTGCAGAACCAATAGTAAAACTTTCTGCAAATATTTTATTGATTTGGAATGTTAAGTCACCATTGAACACTTTCTCATTTTCTTCTAAAAACTTGAACAGAGGATCTGCAGGTGCTTTAGCTAAATTACTTAAAGTTTCACTTGCTTGTTTAAGTGTTCTTTCAGGGACTTTTACGTTTAATCCAAACGGTTTGTACGGTCTATTAAAAGTAAATTCTGAATCTGCCATAATTTCATTCCTATTCTTACAAGTAAGTTATCGGAAACCTTCTTGTAAAAATTTAATGATTTTAAGCAAAAAGTAAAAAAAGTTTACAATTGTTTATTATTTTTTAGCAAACTTTTTTTTTCATAACATCTGCAGGAGCTTCATACGGTTTAAGTTTATCTTTATATTTAGTTAAATCCATTCTTGCTTCTTTTTCAATAGTTTCCAGATGTCCTAAAGCGTCTTCGTATGGAACTTTTTGTTTGTGATTACATTTAACAATATCATCTGCGTAACTATATTGATGTTTTGAGTCAAATCCCATTCTTTCAATGAATGCCCAAAGCGCTTCGTTACCTCTGAGAGTGTTAATCCATCTTTTTGCAAGTCCGCAGTTAACCATATCGTCAGAACCCCCAAGAGAATCAGGGTGGAAGTGTTCTATAGAAGCGAGAGCAGGATTAAATAATCTGTCCCCAATTACGTCCGCATCAGCGTCGTGAAGTTTCAAAATCATAGCTTCAGGGCTTTGAGATGAAGACGGTAAATTTTCAGCCGCAGCAAGAATTTGTTTTTTTAATTTTTCATCAGGAACGTCTTGTAATACTTCAGCTAAATCATATACAAAAGTTTTGTTACTAAACGGAACTCTGACAGGTTTACCCATAATCATATCGATATTGTCGTTACATATACGTTCTAGTTTTAAATAACCTTTAGCGGCTAAAGCGTCACGCATTAGTTCAATAATTTTAATTTTAACAGCATCTTTATCTGTTTCGTAAGGTTTCAAATGTTTATCATAATATTTTGATTTTCTATATGGAACTTTTACGTTTTTAAAATTAAATACCTTTTTTATAATACTTGGATGTATAGGTGTATCATCAACAAAACTATGGTCTGAAAGTAGTCCTAAATACATGGAAATTCTGTTTTTTAAGGCTATATCTGTTGATTTTTCCATTGTTTTAGAAATTTTATACTTAAATTCTTTTATACTAAATTCTTGTACAATAGGTTCATCATACAATTTGCGGTCAATTTTTGCCATGAACTTAAAAAATCGTTCGGCATGTTCTTGCGGAAGCATAGCACCTAAGGTTTTGATGTAATCAAAACAAGGTTTTTGTTCTCTACGGAAAGAGCTTCTGGCAGGTTTGTACCAACTCTGAAATAATTCTGGAAGTGTTGCATTAGGGTTTGTTTTGGCCGCTTCGGCTATTTTTAAGTAAACTTCTTCTTCTACCGATTTCGGTTCAATAAATTGTTCTGCGTAAGGTTTGGTTTTCTTAAGAAATTCCTTGATTGTACCGGTAAAAAATCCTCGTTTCTTCATTTTGGTTAGATCAGAACTTTCAAGCATTGGTTCGCCAGTGTAAAAATCACGAACAAATCGAGCGCATTTTTTCTTGAATTCTTTACCTGACATTGGTTTTCTACCAGTAAATGTGAACGTGTCTTGAATAAGTTCCTTATTCAAATAAGAATCATACTGATTCTTATTGTAATCAGATCTTTGTGGTTTTTGTGTTGTGAAAAATATTACCGGTAAAATTTTCATAATCTTTAAAGTCCCCTCAAAAAAAAATTTGCCAGTTCGTAACGAAACGTAACTGACAAATCTATCCCATTGGTGGTGGTTGTATGTATAGTGGCATTAATTCAGCCCAATTACCACTTGAAGTCTTTAACTTCTTAATCACCAAGTCCGAAAGAATTTCGCCTAAAGGATATTTTTCCTGTTGGTATGAAATTCCTCCTAGAGTTTTTTGTAATCTATCGTCTGTTATGACGTTATATTTATCTGTTGCAATTAATTGTTGGATTTCTTCCAGTTCAATTGCCCCTTTTATTTCGCCGTCGCACCATAAATATGCTTTATTTTTTCTTGCATCAAGCGCAACAAGAGGATTCTCTTTTTTTATTTTTGAAAGTATTTCTAATGATGAAACTCCAATTGCTTTTATGTTAAGTTGTTGAGCCATTACTCTTGCAACAGTTGTACAAGCTCTTATGCCTGTAAAACTTCCAGGTCCGATATTTATTCCAATAACATCAAGATCTTTGGGTTCTACATTATTTTCTTGCAAAATCTTTGAAATTGTTGAAATTAAAAAAGCAGAATGATATTTGCTATCAGTATTTTCTACGATTTCTGATGATAAAATTCTATCTTCTGTCCTTAGTACAACATACATTTTATCTAAGCAAGTATCAAATGCCAAAATCTTCACTATTTTAGTCCCTCTATAACTTTAATGTTATCATGACCAAATGCTTCAAACGAATATTTTCTGTTATCGTCTTCATCATATGTAACATTTATTTTTAAATGATTGAAAGGTATTTCATCTTGTGAAAATTCTGCCCATTCGACAAAAGTTGCCTGTTTACCTTCAGAATATTCTCTCAGTTCGTCAAGGATAGTGCTAACGCCTTCGTGTTCCAATCTATACAGATCAAAGTGATAGATAGGCAATTTGGCAGTATGATATTCATTCAGGATTACAAAACTTGGGCTTGTAACTTTTTCTTTTACGCCCAAAGCATCTGCAACCAATTTTACAAATGCTGTTTTGCCAGCTCCAATTTCTCCGTATAAACTTACAAAGCAACCTTTTTCTTCTATAAGGCTTGCAAATTTTTGTGCCAGATTTTTTGTATCATCAAGATTTTTGCATATTTTTTCGTATGTATTATTCATAAATTATAACTCTGTTTCTTCCTGTTCCTTTTGCCTGATAAAGTGCTTTGTCAGCATTTTTTAGTAAATCTTCTTCGTTGTCGGTTTCTTTCAATTCGTATATACCTAAACTTATAGTTACACTAATTTCCTTATCGCTACTTTCTGAATTAACTTCTGATATATCTATTTTAGTTTTTTCAATAGAATCTCTAAGACGTTCTGCAACCATTTTGGCTTCATTAAGTTTGGTGAAAGGTAAAAGTAGTGCAAATTCTTCGCCACCATAACGTCCTGCTACGTCGTATTCACGAAGTTGAGAGCGGATAACTTTAGAAACAGTTTTTAATACCAAATCTCCAACAGCGTGTCCATACGTATCATTGACATTTTTGAAATGGTCGATATCGGTCATTATTCCGCAAAGAGGTGTTTTTTGACGTTGAGAACTCGAAAATTCTTGTTTGATACGCTCTTCAAGTTGTCTTCTGTTGTAAAAACCTGTTAAAGCATCAAGTGTTGCGTGTTTTAAAATTTCAGCATATACATTAGCTCTATTTATTGTAGTTGCTGCTTGATTTGAGAGTTCTTCTAAGTATTCAATTTCTTTAAGGGTTAATTTAGAGTCAATGTTTTTAGTTACTATATAACCTAAAACTTTATTTTCACTCACCAATGGAAAAATTCCAAATCCCTCTATCGTAACTCTTTTTAGTGGCTCAGCGTTGATGATATCAAAAATTTTTGTTTCTTTGCAAGTGTTAGGCCACATTAGTTTGAATGCGTGTGTATCTTCTTTTATAAAGATATAAATTAAATGATTTTGAACGAATTTGTCTATCATTTCTCCTAATAGAGGAATGATGTATCTTAATTCATATTGTGTTTCTATGATTTTAGCAATATTTTTCATAGAATGTTGAAAATCAATTGCTTTTTGCATTCTTTCAGACAAAACTAAATTTTGAATTTTTAATGAAATCATGTACAAAGTTGTATCTAAAAAACTTTCAAGTTCCGTTGTAGTCTTGTCAAATTCTAAATATCCGATTACTTTGCTATATTTATAAAGCGGATATAATTTATTATTAGAAGTATATTCTGAATTTAAAACTAAGTTACACAAATTTGAATTATAATGCTCAGCAAAAAAATCACTCAAAACTGTTACAACGGATTTTTCGCTGTAGCTTTCATTAAGCAGTTGAGATAATTCTTTTATTTTATCTAGCATTAGCCCTCTAATTTTTGCATTATTTCATCAGAAATATCAAAGTTTGCATAAACGTTTTGAACGTCGTCGTGTTCTTCAAGTTTGTCTAAAAGTTTTAGAATTTGAGAAGCAACGGCTTCGTCAGTTACTTCAACTGTGTTTTGCGGTATTCTGGTTAATTCAGCACTAACACTTTTGAATCCTTCAGCTTCAAGACCTTCAACTACACTTTGGAATTTTTCTGTAGAAGTTATAACTTTGTATTCTTCCTCTTCATCTAAAATATCTTCAGCATCAAGTGTAATTGCAGTTTCAAAAAGTTTGTCGTAATCAACATCTTTATCGAAAGTAATGCTGCCTTTTGGATCAAACATCCAACCTACGCAACCTGTTGCACCAAGACTGCCGTTATATTTTGTGAAATAACTTCTGATGTCACCAGCTGTTCTGTTTCGGTTGTCAGTCATTGCTTCAACAACTACTGCAACTCCACCTGCTGCGTATCCTTCATAAATTAGTTCTTCGTAATTTTCAGCACCAGCGGCACCAGCACCTTTATCTATCGCACGTTTAATGTTGTCGTTCGGTAAACCTGCAGCTTTTGCTTTTTCAATAGCAGTTCTTAAACGGAAATTACCTGCAGGATCTGGTCCTCCAAGTCTTGCTGATACGATTAATTCTCTTGAATATTTTTGAAAAACAACTGCACGTTGTGAATCTACTTTTGCTTTTTTGTGTTTAATGGTTGACCATTTTGAATGTCCTGACATAAATTTTCCTCTCTAATAGTGTCTATGGACTTATTTTAGCAAAAATATTCAGAATTGGCAAATATTATTATGCTTCATTAAATTCTTGAATTGAAATAGATTCAACGCCTTCAAATGCTTGAAATTCTTTGTACATTGATTTCATAGGTGTTTTAGATTTAACATCTAATATAACAGTAATTTTTGTAATGTTTTCTTCTGATTTGCTTAGTTTTTTGCTAATTTCTTTTAGTTGAGGGTATTTATCAATAATGTAATCATAAATTTGTGTAGCATTTTGATTTTGGCAATTAATTGCAACCTTTAATCTTTTGGTGTTTTTGGTACTAGAAACCAAAACATTTCTTTCAAAAAGTCTTACTGATACCAATGTGATAATACATACGACTGTTCCAATTATAGCCAGATCATACATTCCTGCGCCACATGCCATACCTATTGCGGCGGACATAAATAATGTTGCAGCCGTTGTTAATCCAAAAACAGTAGCACCATGTCTTAGCACTGTGCCACCACCAATAAAACCGATACCTGTTACAACTTGAGCAGCAACACGAGCGGTATCTCGAGTTCCGTATTCGGCAGCAGTAACGGTAATTGCTGGAAATCCGTATATGGATATTATTGTGAATACGCATGCTCCTAAGCAAACCAAAATGTTTGTTCTTAAGCCTGCATATTTGTTTGTCATTTCTCTTTCTAAGCCAATTGCAAAACCTAACAATAATGCGGATATTACTCTTAATACTATGGTTAAATCAAAATTTAATAATTCCATATACTCTCCTTATTTAACTTTGGATTTGGGATCTAAAATATCTCTAATTGTATCACCTATCATATTAAAAGACAAAACTGCAACAAAAATTAAAAATCCCGGAGTTAAAAGCCAAGGTCGGTATATTATATTTGTGAATTCTTGTGCTTCTTTTAACATATTACCCCAGCTGGCATCAGGTTGTTGAATACCTAATCCCAAAAAGCTCAATCCAGATTCTGACAAAATGTATGACGGTACAGATAGTGTCATTGCAACGATTACGAAGCTGGTTGTTTGAGGCAAAATGTGTTTTATTATGATGCCAAGTTTTGATTGGCCTATTGATTTTGCAGCCTGAACAAATTCTTGATTTTTAATTGATAAAACCATCCCTCTTACTACACGTGCAAATCCTGCCCAACCGATTAGGGCTAAGATTATGACAATTAATATGAATCTTTGTATGCTGGTCATTCCTGATGGTAAAATTGATGCCAAAATTATTAGCAAATAGAAGCTCGGAATAGACATTACAGCTTCAGCAAATCTCATCATAATTGCATCAATTTTACCACCTAAATATCCTGAAATACCACCATATAACAACCCAATAGGGAATAGCACAAATAAAGCTAAAAACCCAATTGTCATTGAAATTCTGCCACCAAAAAGCAGTCTTGAAAAAACATCTCGTCCATTGATATCACTACCAAGTAAAAATAGTCTGCCATTAGGTTCTACAGTTACCAAGTGTCGTTTCATAGGTATTAGACCTAAGAATTTGTATGATTGACCTTGAGCGAAAAACTTTAAATAATATTTTTTTGAACGATCAAGTTTGTATTTCATTTCAAGATTTTGTTGATCAAATTCTCTTATGTAATTGTATGTGTAAGGTCTTGAGAATTTGCCATTTTCATCTATTGTAAAAATTTTTGATGGAGGTACGTATGCCATTGATCTGTCAGAAAAATCTTTAGTATAAGGTGCCAAAAAATCAGCAAAAAATAGTGCCAAATAAATTACTCCAAGGACTATTAGAGCAATACGAGCAAATTTATCTTTCCATAATTGAATTAAAACTTCTCTCATGCTTTCACCCTAATCCTTGGATCTGTAATGATAAGTAAAATATCTGCAATTAAGTTGCCTAATACAAGCATAATTGCACCCATCATCAAAGATGCCATAACTAAATTGATGTCAGATTTTAATACTGCCTCCAAAATTAATCTGCCCAAACCAGGGTATTGGAATACGTATTCTGTTAAAGCTGCACCACTTAACAGCCCAGCAAATTCAAATCCCAAAAGTGTGATTAGAGGGTTTACTGCGTTTCTCAAAGCGTGTTTATATACAACTTGAACTTCACTTAAACCTTTGGCTCTTGCAAATTTTACATATTCGCTATCTAATACATCTAGCATATTTGCTCGCATTTGTCTTTGAAGTCCAGCCAGTGAAATTGTGAACAATACAATTACAGGCAAAAATAAGTGATGAGCAATATCTGCAACTTGGGCAAAAAATCCCATATCTGCAAAATTTGCACTTGTTAAACCTCCTATAGGGAACCAACCAGTCCTGACGGCAAAAATCAAAAGTAATACCGCAAAGAAAAATGAAGGAATTGCCATGCCTATACTTGTTAATACGGTTAAAACTTTATCTGTAGGAGTTTTCCATTTTAAAGCGGCAAGTATTCCCAGAGGTACACCAACAAGCCAGGTTAAAAGGATTACTATTGTTGTTAAAAGTAATGTGTTTGGAATTCTTTCTTTTAATTTGGTACTAACCTTTTCGCCGTTTGATGTTATGCCTAAATCGCCCTTAACAAATGATTTTGCCCATTTGCCATATTGTACGATAATTGGTTTATCTAATCCTAATCTTTGTGTTTCACGTTCTAAGGTTTCTTGAGATACTGACGGATTTAATCTAAGTTCTGCAAGAGGATCAACAGGCGAAAGTCGAATTATGAAAAAACTAATTAACGATACTATGATAAGTAGCGGTATAGTTTGTAGTATTCGTTTCAGTATGTATTTTAGTATGTCCACTTATTTTGACCTCTTGTCATTTTGAATTTCGTTATCAATAAATATTTCTTCTATGTTATATGTTACACCACCCAAGGAAGTTGGAAATATGTTTTTGAATTTATTTCTAATTGCGATAATTCTTGTTGGTGCATACAAGTAAATAAAAGGTTTTTCATCATAAATTATTTGTTGATATTCGTCATAATATTTTTTTCTGTCTTCAAATTTAGTAGCCAAGGCTCCTTTGGTGAATAATTCGTCAATACGTTTTTCAAAATTATAACGAGGAGAATTTTTATCTTTAGCTAATCTCATATTATAAACGTGTAGAGTTCCATCAGACATCATAACGTTTTTACCGCCATTTGGTTCTATTGGAGAGCCTGTAAAGCCCATTATCACCATGTCCCAATCAAGAGTATTCACAAGTTTATTTACAAGAGAATTGAATTCTATAGGTTTGAAATTAACTTTCATTCCCAAATCTTCTAAGTCTTGTTTCACCATAACTCCGATTGCCTCACGCTCTGTATTACCAGCATTAGTCAGCATATCGAATTCAACGCGGTTGCCAAACTTGTCATATAGTTGTCCGTTTTTATCCCAAGAAAAGTTTGATTGTTTTAAAAGTTCTTTGGCTTTGTCTATGTTTTTGTCATAAGGTTGTAGATTTTTGTTTAAGAAAATTGAGTTTAGACTTTCCGCAGTAAATAAAGGTGCGCCGATTCCGTTTGCAATATTTAAAACAATGTTTTTTCTGTCAACCACGAGATCAACGGCACGACGGAAATTAACATCTTGAAACCAAATTTGTTTTTCAGGTTTTACATAAAATTCGCCTTTGTCATTTTTGCGATTATTCAAATTCATAGCCAAGTACATTGTTCCTGTATCAGGGCCAAGATTATGTATTGTAAAATCAGAATATGATTCCATTGCTTTGTATCGTGCGACTTTAGAACCTTGTAGGCTGATTGTGTCAATTTCTTTCGCTTCAAATTTTAAGACTTCATTATTCAAATCGCCAACTATCAAATATACAAGTTTGTCGAGGTATGGCAATTTTTTGTTATCTTTGTTTATGATGTAGTAATTGGGGTTTCGTTCATAAACAACACGTTGTGCAGGCACGTATTCTTTGAGTTTAAAAGCTCCTGAAATTACAAAATCTCGAGGTCTTGTATTTGTTGACAGGAAAGTTTCAAAATATTCAGTACCTTTTTTAACTGCAGGCATGAAAATATGTTTAGGTGCAATTGGAGTAGAAAGCATTCTTACGAAAGGTGCGTAAGGTTTTGGGGTTGTGAATTTTACTGTATAGTTGTCTATTTTTTCTACTGTAGGAAGTTTGCCGTCAATTATTATCGAATCTCTGGTAGAAGTATTTCCAAATCCAGCAAAAATTATGTCACGCCAGGTGAAAACAACGTCATCTGCGGTAATTGGTTTACCGTCTGACCATTTGAGTCCTTTGCGTAAATTAATTATGTAGTCTTTGCCGTCGTCAGAAATTGTGAAAGATTTTGCAAGTTTTGGAATTGGTTGACCTGAAATTGGGTGAGTTGTCAAAAGACCGTCGTACATTATTTCTGACATTATGCTTGAGATATTATCTTTTGAATTAAACGGATTAAATGTTTTTGGACCTTCTCCGATTGTTGAAGATGTTAATGCTCCTCCAAAATTGCCAACAGGAGCTTGAGATTGCAAATAATCAACACCGTCAATGGTTATAGTTTTTTGATCTTCAGGATAAATTATTTCTTTGGTTGTTTGAATTGTGTTTTGAAAACTTGTTGTTTCTGGAATATCACGATTAATACAAGACTTTAATAGTCCCATAACTATCACCAAAACTAAAATAATATACACAACCCATTTCATAAAATCAGAATAGCATAAATAGATTAGATAAGTAAATAAGTTAATAGGATATCAAAAAAGGTCAGAACCGAAATTCTGACCTGTATTTTATTGAAAAAGTTATAATATCAAACCATTCAACCTTTAAACTTTTTAACTATTCAACGCAAAATATTTTTTTTGTAAAGTCTAACTTTGATTTTTGTGGGGAATATTCCCCTCGGCCCCTTGAAAGGGCCGAGGAAAAATTGGGAAATAGGTGATTTTAATTACCTAAGCACAACACGTAATCGTTGTTGTCGCCCTTGTAGCTGATGGGCTCTTCCCCACTGGCAAAGTCGAGTACCCACGCGTGGTAGATATTGTCCTCTGACGAAGACCAGAACCAGCCGGAAGTTGGAATTCCTTCTTCACCCTTTCTTGCATAGAGGTCTTTGAGTTCTTGTCGTGTTGGTAAATGCATGCCTTCATCTACGCAAGCTCTCTTAGCTCCTGCCCAGTAGTCAGATGAATAGCCTGACGGATTTGGTCCACAATATGCGTCATAATCAGCTTTGATTTTTGCATCTGTAGATGTTGAAGCAGTTGTTGAACAATCTACTGGTGTTGATATTTTACCAAGGTTTTTGAAAGGAGCACCAGTTTTAATTGCAATATTTAATCCTCTTATATCCTTACCTGTATCCATTTGGTTAGGTGTTTTTAGACCGTTAATATCATATAGAATAGATATTGCATCAGTACCCATAGCTACACTATCACGTCCACCTGAAAATCTTACTACTGTGTTTGAATATGGATCTTCTGTTGCGTTTTTATTGTAAGCGATTAGTGCAGATGTTCCGTCACCAAACATTACACCAATTGTTTCTGTGCCATAGTCTGTTGTTGAATAAAGATTTTTAGATGCTTTTAACTTACTTGTTTCAACAGGATCTGCAGTAGTTAAAATTTCTGATGTAAAACAATCAGTAAGTTTATCACTAGAACATGTTTTAACTATTTTAATGTGTTTAGATAATTCTTCAACAAAATCAGCAGTAGAATCAAAACCTGCTAGACTAGAATTAGCATTCATAATTTTCAATGCTTCACCAAGTCTTCTATTGAAAACACTTGATGCAGTATCCCAAGATCTTTGTTGATAATTTGCAACTAATGTCGGAATTGTCATTGCTGCAACAACGCCAATAATTGCCAAGGTGATTAGGACTTCAGCTAAAGTAAATGCTGCCCCCTCACCCTTACCCTCTCCCATAGGGCGAGGGAATAATCCCAAAACATCCGAAAGCCTTGCTAGGAGAGCGTTTCTACCCCCCCCCTAAGGTCTTAAAGCCAGTCATAGCTTCACTTTTTAACATACTACGATCTCCTATTCTGTTGGATCTTCCAACCTTAAAATGTATCACTTTGATCACTTGGTCACTAAAACCTTGATCACCTCTTATCCTACCATTTTTTTAAACTTTTGGCAACTAATAATTCTTTTTGTATTTATCCCATCTGTGTTCGTACTCTTTGACTGCTTCAGCCGCATCTTCTTCAGAATATTTGTATTTAGAAAGACTTATTAAAATTCTGCCCTCTGATTCATCAAAAAGTTTCTTTTTAATTTTGTAAGGATATGTTTCATTACCTTGCATTTTGCCTTGATGTATGGATTCTACAACATCATCTATATATTGTTGCATGTAAGTTGGAATTTCAGGAAATCTTTTAATATATATATGTAAGGGCATGTTCTCTCGGTATCTGTTTCCGTTTGCAGTTGTTAATAAAAAGTTTCCAATAGAGTTTATACCACCTGCTGATGCTGGTGTTACGTGCTCAATAGATGCAGTTGATGCAATAAATATGCGACGTGCGATTTCAGGTTGTTTTCTTTTGCAATACTTTACGATAAACGCATTTTTACTACTTTCTGATGTTGGCAAAAATAGAGCTTTTGTCTTGATTTCAATGAAAATTTCACGTTCGTTTTCTTTTGGTTGAATTTCTTCTAAAGAACTTAAAAATTCTTTACGTTTGAATGTATCTTTTTTACTATTGCTTAATATCAGTTGTCTGCAACGAGTTGTTTTTTCTCTAAGTTTGATTGCCGTACTTGGTGAAAGTTTTCGAGATAATTCATCAACCTCATCTAACACTTCAAATTCCTCAAGTTTTAGTCTGGTAAGACAGTTGTCACAAATCATTTGTAAACAGTTTTGCAGGTTGTCTTTTGGGTTTAAATTTGCAAAATCGCTGAAAATAGCATACATAGATTTTTCGGTTGGTAACATGAAATCAGTATAACCATGTAGTAAATTCACAAATTCTTCGGCAGTTTTGCATTCAGCAAGATTTTTTTCAAATCCTTTTATCGCATCACTAGAAATTATTTTAATTCCCCGATAAGGACATCTGATATTACGAAGTCGTCTTAGAGGTTTGCCAGCAGAGGTTGACCCCTCGTAAGGGATATCGTAATAGTATTTTAGGTAGTTTTCTGATGTAATTCTTTTAGGTTGTGGTTTTACCATAAATTTTATACTTCCAAGATGCTTGTATTATTATTATAACATATTTTTGAATAAATATCTCTGCTTTTTTTATTTTTAATGGTATAAAGTTGTTGCAAAAAAAAAATGTTTATTTTATTATGTTCTTGTTGCGGAAGTAGCTCAGTTGGTAGAGTATCTGCCTTCCAAGCAGACTGTCGCGAGTTCGAGTCTCGTCTTCCGCTCCATAAACAAGAGTCCTTTTGGGGCTCTTGTTTATTTTTCTAGTTCGATAGAATTAGTAATATAAAAGTATTTTCTCATGCTAAAAAGTTACTCTAGAGAATGGTGTAATGCCCCTAAAAAAACGTTATCATGAATATGTAAGTTCAATGTATCCAGACACTTTTTCGGGGTTGCGATAAGAGTTTTTCTTTAGCGGTTTGGTTTAAAATATGTTGGACTTACTTCTTTTTTGGACTTGTTATTGTGTGCATTTTGGTTTATAATTCCTTTGTATAAAAAAGGAGTTAAAATTATGACAACAGAAGTTAAAGCAAGTCACATTTTAGTAAAAACAGAATCAGAAGCGATGAGCTTGTTAGAAGAAATTAAAAATGGTAAATCTTTTGCAGAAGCTGCTTCAGAAAATTCATTATGCCCATCAGGTTATAATGGTGGTGATTTAGGATTTTTTGGCCGTGGTATGATGGTTAAACCGTTTGAAGATGCTGCATTCGCTATGGAAGTTGGCGAAGTATCACAACCTGTTCAAACTCAATTTGGATGGCACTTAATCCAATTAACTGATAAAAAATAATGGATAATTTGCTAAAAAAAATAAGAGAATTTATGGTCGAAGAAAAAATCGACTTTTTGCTTGTAAATTCCACAAATGAATTTTTGGTGGAGTATAATACTTTGGCAGAAAATTCTCGATATCATTTAACAGGGTTCACCGGTTCTACTGGTGATGCCCTTGTTTCAAAAGACAATGTTTTTTTGTTTGTTGATGGGCGTTATCATATTCAAGCTGATCAAGAAGTCGATCATAACATAGTAACGGTTGTAAAGCTACAAACGGGACAATCTTTTTTAGAAGAAATGCTAAATAAAATCCCACAAGATTCGGTATTAGGTGTTTTTTCTCGTAAAAATTCACAAGCTACAGTTGAAAAAATTCAAGCTCGTGTAAAAACAAAACTTTTATCAGTAGATCCGATTTGTGAAGATGTAAATTTTAAAGAAAGTGCAAGAGAAGTTTTGTCTTGTGGTTTTACAGGCAAATCTGTTGAAGAAAAAATTTCTGAATTGAATTTAAAAGAAGATGAGGCAATTTTGGTTACTAATTTGGAAGAAGTTTCTTACATTTTTAACATGAGGGATTTTTCTGTACCGTTTTCATCTATGATTAAAGCGAAAGTTATTGTTTTGAATGATGAAGCACACTTATTTGAAGATCAAAGTGAGTTTGAAGATTACATAAAAACTTTGAATAAAAAGATTTTTGTTGATAAAATAACAATTAATGCATATGATTATTCTTTAATAAAAAACAGAGTGCAAGATATGGCAACAAGTCCGATAAAAAAAATGAAATCTTGTAAGACAGATGCTGAGATTTCTCATTATATTGACGCTTTCAATAAAACAGATAAGGCAGTTTTAGCTGTAAGAGAGTATATTTTAAATAATGATAATATTTCAGAATATGATATTGCACAAAAATTAGAAGAAGAATTCATGAAAAATGGTGCAAAATCTTTGAGTTTTAATTCGATTGTCGCAAAAGATCAAAATTCGGCTTTGGCTCATTATTCTAAGTCTTCTAAAAATGAAATAATAGGAAACGGTAGTCTTGTTTTAATTGATTGTGGTGCATATTTTGAAGGGGGGTTGGCTACAGATATAACAAGAGTGTTTGTAAAAGGTAAACCTACTGAATTGCAGAAACAAGTATATACGACAGTTTTGAAAGCATTTTTAAGAGCTTACAATACTAAAATAGAGCCAAATACGTCAGGATTTGAAATTGACAGTGCAACAAGAGAATTTTTTGACTCGAATAAAATAAAGGGGTTTGTTTTTAATCATGGTTTAGGGCATGGAATTGGTATAAATGTACACGAAGCACCGCCAAATCTTGGTAAAAGTGAAATTGCAAAAGAACCTTTCAAAGAAAATATGTGTTTTACAATTGAACCAGGATTATATAATGCAGAACATTTTGGTGTAAGGCTTGAAAATTCTTGTTATCTAAAAAATGGCAAGATAAATTCATTTGTACATCTGCCGTATGAAAACAAATTAATAGATTATTCTATATTAAATGAACAAGAAAAAAAATGGCTTGAAGAATTTGGAGTTATATAGATGGAAATTACAAGTTTAAATAATGATTTGGTAAAAGAAACCGTTAAACTTCAACAAAAAAAATACAGAACTGAGAAATTTTTGTTGGAAGGATATAAAGCTATAGAAGAAGCGTTTAATGCAGGCATAAAAATTGATTACGCATTTGTATTATCTGAAAAAGCTGAGGAATATGCGTTTCTTGGTGATAAGATTATTTTAACAAATGAACCTGTACTAAAAAAGATTTCAACAACAGATTCGGCACCTGATGCAGTTGCAGTTGGTTACAAAAAGGTTTATGACAAATCATATTTAAAAAATGCAGAAAAAGTTGTATTACTGGAAAATATTAAAGATTTAGGGAATTTAGGTACAATTCTTCGTACTTCTGTTGCTTTTGGTGCTGATGCAGTCGTGTTGTACGGTGAAAGCGTTGATTTGTATAATCCCAAATGTGTAAGGGCTTCAGTCGGTAATTTGTGGAAAATTCCTGTAGTTGAAATTAAAAATTTTGCTGAGTTGAAGCAGATGTTCGGTGGTTTTGAACGCATTGCAACATTACCAAGAACAAACAATCATCTAAAAAGTTTTGATGTGAAATTGCCTTGCGTTGTTATGTTTGGAAGTGAGGCAGATGGTTTGTCAGATGAATTAATTAATTGGGCGACAAATAGTGTTAAAATTGAAATGGCAAGTACTGTAGAATCATTAAATTTAAGTGTTTCTTGTGCGGTTGTTTTATATAAATTGTTTGTTTAACATTTTGCACAAAATTTTCTTTTTTGATACAATTATTTTGTAGCAGAATAATTAGAGGAAGCTCATGAAATTCTCATCATCATTTAAGGTAGGTTTATTAACACTTATAGCATTGGTTATGTTGTTTGGTGTAATCTTCAGGGTTAAAGGTCGTGCTTTTTCCAGTGCTGACAGAGTTGAAATTCAATTTAAAGATGTCAATGGTATGCGTCCTGGTGCTGGAGTTCAAATGATGGGGCTTCGAGTTGGACAAGTTGAAGAAGTAAAACCTGTTGTTGAGGGTGAAGAAAATTATGTAAAAGTAAAATTTGTTATTACCGATCCTGATATTGAAATTCCTAAAGCCTCTGTGTTTTCAATTCAACAATCAGGTTTGATTGGTGAATTATTCTTGGAAATTACCCCTCCAAAAACAAGAACGGTATATTTGTCAATGCAGGCAAAAGACTTGTTGTATAAAGATGACCCTGTAGAGATGAAACTGGATGATAAATTTTATACCGTTGGGAAAGTGAAATCAATTGAAATTATTTCACGTGATGCAGTTCCTTATAATTATCGTGATAATATTTCTACCAAATCAGCTTATAAGATTGATTATGTTGTAGATTTACCTGGATTAATTTTACCAGAATTTATGAAAGGTTCAGCTCAATATGCGAAAAATGATAAAAAACTTCGAATTGCAACGTTAGATGATACGATTTTGCCTTATCCTGAACAAAAATCCCCATATACAATTGTTGAACCAATGCGTATTTCAGATTTTATGGAATGGCAGTACAAAGCTGCTGAATCTCTAACTGAAACTAATAGAAAAATAAATGAACTATTATCTGATGAAATTATTGTAGAATTGCAAAATTCTGTTACTAATATTAATTCATTAACTGCTCAATCAGCAGAAACTATCGCTAAATTTGATAAATTAATAGATGCATCAGATGGTGATTTGAAACAGTTGATGACAATGCTTGATAGAACAAGTAATGATTTTTCTAAACTTTCTGCTAACTTAAATAAATATCTTGGAGATAAAGAGTTTAAAGATAAACTTTATTCAACGGCTGATGCTCTTGATTTGTTAGCTAAAAATCTAAACAAAATTATGGATAATGGTAACGCTGAAGCTATTGCAAGTGATTTAAGAATTACAATGCGTAATGTAAATGAGATCAGCGGATATATTAACTCTATGACTAAAGATGATAATTTAAAGAAAGATTTGTCATATACTGTGAATACAGTTAATAAAGCTATGACAGATATTTCAACAACATTGGCGTCATTGAATAATTTGACACCAGAAAACAAAACTGAGATTCAACAAATTATTGAAGATACTTCAGCAACAACTTGTAATTTGAGAAAATTCTCAGAAAAATTAAACAAAAGATTTTTATTGTTCAGATTAATGTTCTAAGGATATGAATTTAAAAACCAGAATTACACAACTTCATTATGATAGAGATGCCAAAGGTGGTTTGGTCAAACTTTTAGAATGCTGTTCTTATGTTTATGGTGTTGGTAGTAGTTTAAAAAATTGGTTGTATGATAAAAAGATTTTACGTCCTAAAAAAGTTGACGCATATGTAATTTCAGTAGGAAATATGACAACTGGTGGGGTTGGTAAAACACCTGTGGTCCTTGAAATCGTCAGATATTTAGCTAAAAAAGGCGAAAAAGTCGCTATAGTTTCTAGAGGTTATGGTGGCAAACTTTCAAATAAAAATGTCAATGTGATTTCTGACGGTAGAAATATATTTTATACTGCGGCTATGGCTGGTGACGAACCGTTTATGTTGGCTCAAAAAGCTGAAAATGTTTGTGTGTTAACTTGTAAAGACAGATATAAAGCTGCAAAATTTGCTATTGAACATTTTGGTGTAACTAAAATAGTTTTAGATGATGGATTTCAACATAGAAAATTTCATAGAGATATAGATATTGTCTTGATGGACAGTAAAATGGGTTTAGGTAATGAAAAATTACTTCCTGCAGGTCCATTGAGAGAGGGTGCAGAAGCGCTTGATAGAATAGATAAATTGTTAGTTGTGAGCAAAAATATTGATCATACAAAGGCTGAAAAATTTGCAAAAATTATGCAAAAACGTTTAAGCATAGAAACGCATTTGTGTTATACAGAACCTGATTATATCTACAATATAAAAACAGGTGAAAGATTAGATGAAGGTGAGGCGGTAACAGCTATTTGCGCAATAGGTCAACCTCAACAATTTTTTGATTTTTTATCTGGTTATCATTTGAAAGATGCTATCGCCCTTGACGATCATCATCAGTATTCGCCAATAGATTTGGTTGATATAAGAGGTAATATTGTAACAACAGAAAAAGATGCGGTAAAATTATTACGTTTTAATAAAGATAATATTTATGCGTTGAAGTTAAAAACAACGATTGACGTAGAAAGACTTTTAAATGTCAAAAAGTAATATAGATAAAATTGTAGAAATATTAAAAAAAGCTGAGCAACCACAAAGCGAATTTGTTAAATTAATGGATAGCTTTAATGATCCATACTTAGTTTTGATTGCTTGTATATTAAGTTTGAGAACAAATGACAGAACAACTTATCCTGCTACATTAAGAATGTTGAAATTAGGAAAAACGCCTGTTGATTTTGCCAATGTGGATTCTGATGCTTTAGCTAAAGCTATTTATCCTGTAGGATTTTATGCTAATAAGGCAAAACAAATAGTGGAGCTTTCAAAAATTTTGGTAGATAAGTATGATTCCAAAGTCCCTGATTCTATTGAAGAATTGTGTAAATTTAATGGAGTCGGAAGAAAAACGGCGAATTTGGTTTTGAGTGAAGGCTTCAAAAAACCTGCGATATGTGTTGATGTGCATGTGCATAGAATTTCAAATCGTTTGGGTTATGTAAAAACAAAAACTCCAGAAGAAACTGAATTTGCATTAAGAGAAAAGATGCCACAAAAATATTGGATTGATATAAATACATTATTGGTTACGCATGGGCAAAATGTTTGTAAGCCAATTAATCCAAAATGTGGAGAATGCCCAATTAGAGATTATTGTGATATGAATATTTGAAAAAGAGAAATATATGGTTAGTAAAGTAATGGCAAAATTACGCCAAGTAAGAGTTGAATATAGAAGAAACAAAGAACAAAAGTTACTAAATAATTTTGTAACAATACATGGAGATAGAATTAATAAGCCTGCCTATGAAGAAATGAAAGATGCTCAAAAGGTGATGGCTAATTATGTAATGAAAAATGGTGTAGGTGTTGATATTTATGATGCGCAAGAAGCTGTCACATCTGGTTATGCGGTTAAACCGCATAAAGATGAGTCTTTAGCAGGTAAGTTGCTAGTAAAAGTGACAAATTTACTAAATGGCTTGGAAGATGAAAAACTCATATCTGCGGATACAAAGAAAATCCACAGAGTTGAAAAAACAGATTATATGCTTTTTGATATGCCTTCAGAGGGGTTGCAGTATGCAAGAAAGACTAAAAAAACAAATGAAGATACCTTTTTGAGGAATTTATATAGAAATATTCAGGAGATGACTGAAAAAGTTACAAAATAATCTTGTAAAAAACTTGATTTTCTAGTATGAACGTGCAATAATTTTGTTAAGATTGTTTATTGGTGGTCTTTAACAATCTGGGTTAATATATACAATTAAATAGGAGTTAATGATGAGTGTAGGCAGTTCACACAAGATTAGCACATCTAAGCTGGATGAAATTTTGAGCACTTATGATTTCAAAAAGTCTAACTTAATTGCTATTCTACAAAAAGTACAGGAAGAATACCGATACTTACCTGAAGAAGCTATGATTTATATCGGAACAAAAATTGAAGGATTATCTCCTGCAACAGTTTTTGGTGTAGCAACATTTTATGCGCAGTTTTCATTAGAGCCAAAAGGCAAATATGAAATAAAAGTTTGCGATGGTACTGCATGCCACGTTAGAGGTTCAATGCCTGTATTAAACGCAATTAGAAACAAATTAAATCTAAAAGAAGGACAATTAACAAGTGATAACGGCTTGTTCTCATTAGAAACAGTTAGTTGTTTAGGCGCTTGTGGTTTAGCACCTGTTGTAGTTATAAACGAAAAAGTTTATCCTCAAATGACTTCAGATGCTATTAGCATTGTGTTAGATACCATAATGAAAGAGGAAGCATAAGATGGAAAAAACAAAATTAACTATTGATATCAAAGAAGAACAAAAGAAAGCTCAGGAAGCTGTTAAACAACAAGGACTAAGAGTTCTTGTTTGTGCAGGTACAGGCTGTGTTGCAAACGGTTCTTTAGGTGTTATAGAAAGATTTAAAGAGCTTGGTGCAGATGTTTCAGTTTTAACTGATTACGATAAAATGACAATTGTGCCAACAGGATGTCACGGTTTTTGTGAACAAGGTGTTTTGGTAATTATTCCAGATAAACACGTAACTTATGTTAAAGTTCGCTATAAAGATGTTGAAGAAATTTATGAAAGTCATGTTAGAAATAACAAACCTGTAGAAAGATTACTATATACAGATCCAATGTCAGGTGAACACGTTCATAAAAACGAAGAAATTAATTTTTATGCAAAACAAACTCGTACTGCATTAGCTAATTGCGGTCATATCAATGCTGAATCTTTAGATGAAGCAATTGCTGTTAGAGGTTATGAAGCATTAGCAAATATTTTAGAAGAAAATAATCCTGATGCCGTAATTGATACAATTGAAAAATCAGGTTTAAGAGGTCGTGGCGGCGGCGGCTTCCCAACAGGTAGAAAATGGAGATTTACTGCCGCTAATAAAGGTGGAAAATCATATGTAGTTTGTAACGGTGATGAGGGTGACCCAGGTGCATTCATGGATCGTTCAATTATGGAAGGTGACCCGCACAAACTTCTTGAAGGTATGGCAATTGCTGCTTTTGCAATTGGTGCAGACGAAGGTTATATTTATGTTCGTGCTGAATATCCTCTTGCAATTAAACGTTTAAGAAAAGCTATTGCAGATGCTGAGGCTAGAAACTTCTTAGGTAAAAATATTATGGGAAGTGATTTCTCATTTGATTTACATATTAAAGAAGGTGCTGGAGCATTTGTTTGTGGTGAAGAAACTGCTCTTATTGCATCTATTGAAGGTGAACGAGGCATGCCAAGACCAAAACCACCATTCCCTGCAAATAAAGGTTTGTTTGGAAGACCAACATTGATTAATAACGTTGAAACATTAGCAAATATTCCTGTAATTATGCTAAATGGTGCAGAATGGTTTGCTCAAATGGGTACTGAAACTTCAAAAGGTACAAAAACATTTGCTTTAACAGGTGAAGTTAATAACACAGGTCTTATTGAAGTTCCAATGGGTACAACATTAAGAGAAATCGTATTTAATATTGGTGGTGGTATTCGTGGTGGTAAAAAATTCAAAGCGGTTCAAATCGGTGGTCCATCAGGTGGTTGTTTAACTGAAGAGCATTTAGACTTGCCTCTTGACTATGACAACTTATTAAAAGCAGGAGCTATGGTGGGTTCAGGCGGTTTGGTTGTTATGGCTGAAGATACTTGTATGGTTGAAGTTGCAAGATTCTTTATGAACTTTACTAAAAATGAAAGTTGCGGTAAATGTGTTCCTTGTCGTGAAGGTACAAAGAACATGTTGAAAATTCTTGAAAAAATCGTCGCTGGTAAAGGCGAACTTTCAGATCTTGATTTATTGGAAGAACTTGCTCATACGGTTAAAGACGGTTCATTATGTGGTTTGGGTAAAACTGCTCCAAACCCAGTGCTTTCAACTTTGAAATACTTTAGAGATGAATATATTGCTCACATTGTTGACAAAAAATGCCCTGCAGGCGTATGTACAGCAATGAAAACAATTGTAATCGAAGAAGACAAATGTAAGGGTTGTACTAAGTGTGCAAGAACTTGCCCTGTCGGTGCAATTGAAGGAACAGTAAAACAACCTCACGTAATTAATCAAGATAAATGTATTAAGTGCGAGGCTTGTTTAAACAACTGTCCATTTAAGGCAATAGTATTAAAGTAGAGGAATTAAATTATGACAGATAAGAAAACATTATTTATTGACGGAAAAGAAGTTGAATTTACAGACGAGCCTAATTTGCTTGAAGTTATCAGAAAAGCTGGCATGAATGTTCCTACATTTTGTTATCGCCCTGATTTAACTTCATTTGGTGCTTGCAGAATGTGTGTTGTGGAAGTTGAAGGCAGAGGTATTCAATCATCTTGTACAATGCCACCAGAAGCTGGGCTTAAAATTCATCTAAATACAGAAAAAACAAGAAGAATCAGAAAAACAGTTTTAGAATTATTGTTAGCAAATCACGACAGAAAATGCTTGACTTGCGAAAAATCAGGTGATTGTGAACTTCAAAGATATGCTGAAGAATACGGTATTAAAGAAATTCGTTACGCTGAAAAAGAAGAATTTTTACCTGTTGATGATAGCAGTCCAGCAATTGTTAGAGATCCAAACAAATGTATTTTGTGTGGAGCTTGTGTAAGAGCTTGTTCTGAATATCAAGGACATTCAGTTTTAGGATTTGCAAATCGTGGTTCTAAAACGCTTGTTCAACCAATGAATGGCAGACCTTTAGGTCAAGTTGATTGTATCAATTGCGGTCAATGTGTTGCGGTTTGTCCGACAGGTGCGTTGTCTATCAAATCTTATATTGATGATGTTTGGGCTAGAATTACAAACCCATCAATGAAGGTTGTAGCTCATATGGCACCATCTGTTCGTGTTGCATTAGGTGAAATGTTTGGATTGAAACCTGGTGAAAACGTAATTGGCAAAATGAATGCTGCGTTAAGACGTATCGGATTTGATATGGTATTTGATACAAACTTTGCAGCTGACTTAACAATTTTGGAAGAAGCAACAGAATTTTTAGGTAGATTAAAATCTGGTGAAAACTTACCGTTATTTACATCTTGTTGTCCTGGCTGGGTTAAATATGTAGAAACTATGCACCCTGATATGACAAAACATTTATCAAGTTGTAAATCGCCAATGTCAATGCAATCAGCAGTTTTGGTTGATTTGTTACCAAAAGCGTTGGGTGTTGAAAGAAAAGATTTGACAATTGTTTCAATTATGCCTTGTACAGGTAAAAAGTTTGAAGCACTTCGTTCTGAACTTTCACACAACAATATGCAAGATACAGATTTTGTTTTAACAACAAAAGAACTTGGTAAGATGATTAAGAGTGCAGGTATTGATTTTGCATCATTAGAACCTGAAGAAGCTGATTCTCCATATGGTGAATATACAGGTGCAGGTACTATCTTTGGTGCGTCAGGTGGTGTAGCTGAAGCTGCAGTTCGTACAGCTTATGAGTATGCAACAGGTGAACCGCTTCAAGACGTTGATATCAAACCTTTACGTGGCACTTCAAACAGATGCCGTGATGTTGAGTTAGACTTAAAAGGTACAAAACTTGTTGTAAGAGTTGTTTCTACCTTGAAAGAAGCTGAAAAATCATTGAAAGAAATCAAAGAAGGCAAGGCACAATTTGCATTGTTAGAAGTTATGGCTTGTCCTGGTGGTTGTATTAATGGTGGTGGGCAACCAAGAAGTTGTGATGACACAACAGTAAAAGCTAAACGTGCTGAAGGTCTTTATAAAGAAGATAAAGAACTTAAGGTTCGTAAATCTCACCTGAATGAATCAATTCAAAAACTATATAGTGATTATTTGGAAAAACCAAACTCTCACAAAGCTCATGAATTGTTACACACAGTGTATTTTGATAGATTCCAAAATTCATACAGAGATGTAAAATAAAAAAAGAGGCTCGAAAGTGAACTGAAACCCTAAAACTAGACAAAGAAAAAAAAAGATGGTTTTAGGGTTTTAATATATAAGGAGGTAAAGATGAAAAGAAAACCTTATACAGTTCAGGAAAAAGAAGAATTACTCAAGTCATT
>SUTY01000007.1 GCA_015152455.1 Cyanobacteria bacterium SIG32 | reverse complement strand
AAACAGAAGCGAATATTTTTATAAGCATTTTGAATGACAAAGTTAAAGTTTTAAAAAATTCAGGCTTTAAAAAATATGACGAGTTAAATGGCAGAAACCCAATAATGGCAACACCTTTGCAGTTAAGGAAACTCGAAGCTACTTGGCAAGACATCTGCAATTCTGATGATGTAAAAGAACAAAAGCGCAGTTTAAGAGCCTATATCAGAAAGCAATTCCGCATCGATGACATTAGGTTTATGACTAAAGCCAAAGCCTCTAGAATCATCGCTATTTTGGAACAAATAAGAATTAAAAAGTATTTAAAAGCTCTTTAAATAGCTTTTAAGGTTGTAGATAAAAAAAGAAGGAGAAAACTTATGGAAAACAACACAGCAATGTCAATTATCAACGCAGAAATGGAATCTTTGATGGCAGATTACAATGAAGTAATGCTTGATTTTGCAGAAGCTTCTATGATTGAAGACAACTATACTGAAAAGTATGAAAAGCGTGATAAATGCAGACTTGTAAAAGTTCAAATTGATTTATTAAAGAAATTAATGAGAGAAATCTCTAACATTGAAATTAGTATGCCAATGATGACTAGAGCATAACAGGTCGAAACAGCCGGCTACCGATGCAAGCTGGCTGTCTTAACGTGATGCGTTAACTGATGATGACCAATAAAACTTGCAGGAGATTAAATTGCAAAATAAACCTTGGATAGATAAAATTACATCCGAAAATTTACCAAATGAAGATTTAAAAACGATTGCGTTCCTTTTAGGTTTGGACGCAGCAGTTAAACTTATGTGTGAACTGCCCGGAGTAAATCTTTCTATTCCAAAAAATGCAACATTACCTGCTAAAATTCTATATATTATGGAAAAATATGATGGGACAAAAAAATCTCGTTTAAAACTGTCCAAAGAGTGTGATTTGTCTGAAGGTTATATTTATAGAATTGCGAGAAAAAGAAGTCTTAATCAAAATCCGACAAAGTAAAATCTTTACCCAATTTGTTACTTAACTCTTCCATTAACATAGCAGGAGTGATTTCTAAACCTTCTGCTATTTTCCATAAAGTTGTGATAGTCATATTTTTGCAAACACCCAATTCTGCCTCTCTCCAAGTTGATTTAGACATAGAACTTTCTGCTGAGATTTTATAAATTGTTTTCCCTTGTTCTTTTCTATGCTTTTCTATTATAGAACCGAGAGTCTTGATTAGTTTTATACTGTTGTTTTCAACACCATCTTGCATACCCTCAATTTTAGTGCTAAATTCAAATCAATAGATTGCTCGGGCAACCTATAAAGATGCTATTCTTTTATGCGTCCGAGTTTGACATAAGATTAAAATAAAATAAATTATATGAAACAAGTTCTTTCTTTAATTTTAATGACATTTTTAGTTACACCTGCATTTGCAGGGACATTTGATTATGGATACACAAGTACAGGGTTTAAATATGTTAAACATAAACATAGTGAAGCTTCTTATCAACGTACTTGGTGTTCTATGCATCAAGGTATAGAAGAATTTGAAAATAAAGATAAAACACGTGTTGATTGTCTAACTTCAACACACGCAGTAGAGTTTGATTTTGCAAATAAGTGGGCAGAAAGCATTGGACAGGCTTTGCATTATCAACGAATGACAGGCAAACGTGCAAAAGTTGTTTTGATTCTTGAAAAACCAAAAAAACAAATGGTTTATTTTACAAGAGTTCAAGAATTAGGCAAAATCCATAATTTTGATGTGGAGTTTGTCACACCTGCAATTTTAAATTTGCAAAATGGTAAATGTCCATACTCAGATTGTAGATGTAATAAAGTGTATAAAAATAAGAAAAAATATTAATCTATAAACTCATCATATAGTTTATATTCTCTAAGTTTTTTCCATTGAGCTTTTAACAATAAAAGAAATACCGGAAGAACCTCAAATAGTCTAAAAGACAAAAAAAGTGCTTTAAGTTTTCTTTTTAAAGATGACACCTGTAGGGATTTATACTCATCTTCAAATGCAAGCAATATATTTAAATATTTAATTTCATTTTTATATATTTTCCCTTTATGATATGAATCTGCTAATAAAGAAAGTCTATGTTCATCTTCTGATTTAAAAATGTTCTTTTTTAGAGATTTTTCCAAAGATATTATTGCAAAAGATGAATAATTATACTTTGAGTAAATTTGATACTTTAAATAATGAGCCTCTGTGTTTTCAGGATTATAATAAAGACTTTGATTTGCGTTATAAAAAGCTTCTTTATCATTTTCCATATCGAAAAACACATTGCCACGTTTTAAATACAAATTAGAATTGCAAACAGAGAGGTTAATAGCGTGAGTGTAAGATTTAACAGCCATTTCATATTGCAAATCTTCTGCATAAATATCTCCAAGCATTTCATATATTTTAGAATCATTTAAACCTAATTTTATTGCAGTTATAATATCATCAATTGCTTGTTCACGTTTTGACCAATGTTGATACAAATGAGCTCTGATAAGATAGTTATGAGGATTATTTCCTTCAAGTTCTATTAATAAGTTCGCAGCTTTTATTGGATCATAGATTTCACGTTCGTTCCAATGATGATATGCTTTATTTTTGTATCCCGTTGCAGCATATTCTCTTAAATAGTCTATATTTCTTGGTTCTAATTTAACTGCCATCGCAAGAGCTTTATTTGCTTTATCTTTAAAATTCGCTCTTTGATATAGATAATAAAGTTCAAAATATTCTTTTGCAGTATTTAATGATGGAATCTCAGGATTATAATCAATATTAATCATCATACAATCCGTTTCTTTTATACTCTCATCAAATTCAGCATTAAACAGCTTTATTACATCATTTTGTCTTGTCATATCCATACCTAACACCTGAGAACACTTGTTTTAATTATAAGAATTTTTTTATTCCAAGCAAATTTCTTTACAATATTACAGTATGTCCAATTTTGACATACCTTTGATTTATAATAATTCCATAGGTGAATTATGAGTAAATCTTTCTACGAAAAATGGAATAAAAAAGAATTTACAAGAGCAGGAGAACTGCAAAATTATCTTGATGAAATAAAGCCATTATTTATTGGAAAATCATTATCAAAAATAATGATGATGGGTGTAAAATTTAACGATAATTTAGACAATACACTAACTGATTTGTGGGTTGATGAGCCATTAGTCTTTTTTATTGGTGATAATCATTTAGAAATTGACCAAAATGACATGGGTAGTCATATTTTTATCAGTATTAATCAATTAACTCTTACTGAAAACAGCTATCAAAATAAGGATTGCATTGATTACAAGGCTCCACCACATATTTGGCAAGATATCAGTGGAGAATATTTAAAAAATTGTATAAATCAAATTGTTCAAGATATTTATATAAAAAGAACAACTAAAGTGTCTGATTTTGATGAATGCAATTGTAGTGGAAACGATGGTGATGATATGTTTTGTGAATTCTGTATAAAATTCCAAAATGGGTATGAAATAGTGTTTTCAACAATAATGGATTACACTCTCGTCACAGAAAGGAAGATTTAATGAAAAAATTTTTATCGCTTATTATTTTTTCATTACTTACAACAAATATTGGTTTAGCTGATGTTTATTGTAACGATAATGGTTATTGTTCTGGAACAATTGACGGTAAATCTGTAAATACCTATACAAATTCAAACGGATACACCACTGGTACAATAGGTGATGAAAGTGTGAATTATTATAAAAACTCAAATGGTTATATTAGTGGTTCAATTGGTGATAGAAATATTAGTGTTTATTCAAACAATAATGGCTATACTAGTGGACACATTGGGGATGATAGCGTAAATTTATATACAAATGATAATGGTTATACAAGTGGTTCTGTTGGAAATAGAACTGTAAATACTTATACGAATTTAAATGGTTATACAAACGGTTTTTAAATATATTATAATAAAATTACAACCGAAAGGAGCATTATATGGGACTATTTGATTTACTATTTGGAAATAATGATGATAGAAATCGAAAAGCAAGAGAACAAGAAATGGCTAATATGTACGAGTATGGTTGGGATGAACCTGAAGAAACAAAGTGCGATAAAAAAGCATTACAACGTGAGAAATGGGTAAATTACGAATACTCTGACGAGGAGGAATAATAATGTTTGATTTTGACCACGATGGTGATTTTGATTTGATGGATTTAGTTGAAGCTGATATCCAATACGGATTGTTTGAAGAAGACAACAAACGTGCAAATAGTTACTCTAAGAAGTATAAAGAAAAGCAGCAAAAAGAAATAAAAAGTTTTTGGGATATTTTTAAATTATAAAACAGGGTTTTTATGCAGTCACAAATGATAATCCATTACTATAAAATATCGATGAATGGTTTATTATTTGGCACGATAAAACTATAAAGTTTATTAAAAGCAGAAACTTAAGAATTGCATAAGTTCTATCAACTTAAAGCAGTAGGCCTAGATTAAATTTCTAAACCTACTGTTTTAATAATAGTTTAAATAATTTTAAAGTATTCACACTCTATAACATTCATCAAAATATCATATTGATTAAAAATTTCTTTTAAAATTTTAACTTTATCTATAAATTGTTCAGGATTGTAGTCTATAAATTTCACAACTTTTAATGTGTTTAAATTAATTCTAACCCCTGAAATATGAGTACAAGAACCTATACAAGGTATTATAGTGCAATCGCCAATAAGATTGGTTATTTTATCAACAGCCTCTTTAATTGTAAAATGTTGCAAAAAGTCGTCAGGATCTAATAATCCAATGTACAAATCTACTTGATACTTTTTTTGTTGTTCCATAAGTTTTTCTCCTTTTTTTATTAGTACCTCTAACCTATAAGAGCAACAAAAAAGAAACCCATAGCGATAGGTTTCCAAACTTAAAGTCTATACCTATCATTCAAGCTTTAGCACCTAACTTAAAAGGTTGCTGTGTAGTCAACGGGCTTGTCCCTCGTACACTCTTTATAGGTTATTTAACAAATTTATTATATCATACTTTTTTATTTATAACTACCAACTTTTCTTCCATATTTATCGTATTCGGTAACTTTACCTGAAGAATCCTTTTTAAAAGAACCAGTTTTTCTTCCGTACTGGTCGTACTTTGTTGTTACACCATTTGAACCTGTTTTATAACTTCCTGTTTTTCGTCCGTATTTATCGTAAGCATTGTATCCACTTGAAGTTTCACGATAACTGCCTGTTTTTGAACCATATTTATCATAAGAGTTATAACCACTTGAAGTTTTTCTGTAAGAGCCTGTTTTAGATCCATATTTGTCATAACTATTAAAACCTGAAGAAGTTTCTCGATATGAACCAGTTTTACTTCCGTATCGATTGTAGGAGTTAACTGCTGCATCTGAAATATTTGCAGTTAAAAACATAAAACAAAATAATAGCAATATTGAGAACAGCTTTTTCATCATAACCTCCTATGTATTTATAACGACATTTATAAAGAAAAGTTCAAAACAATATTTGCAGGGTTAATGTTCTAGTTTGTTAATAAACTCATCTAGTTCATCTCCCAAAGCAGGCCTTTGAGTTATCATCATCTTCATTGATTCTCTTGTATAGCCTTTGATTCCGTCTCCGGGACTAAAAACACACCCCATGCAACCATATATATTTTGACAACGGTTACATTTTTCTAAAACAACACTTGCTATTCCTTTCAGGTGATCTGCGATTTTCTGGTCTTCTTGTTGACGTAATTCATCTAAACTCATAATTAAATCCTTTCTTGAATAATTTTATATTTATCATTATATGCAAACATACGACAAAAACGGACTTATTGATTATTTAAAACTTTTGAAAGGTATTCTTTATATTGCTTATTTAAACTTGCAGGCTTTATAATTTTACAGCCGGCTCCCCATTTAAAAACGTGCCACATTATTTCTTTGCTACCACTTGCCTTGAATTTTAAAGTATAAGAGCCATCGTTATTAAATTTTCCTGTTTGTGTTGGATGGAAATTGTATTGGCTTGCTTCCTGCGAAAGTGTTTTATCAAAAAGTAATTCAACATTTAAAACCTCTCCATGATAAACACCAAAAGATAAATTAGTGTAATCTTGCAGGTTAAAATCTCCTTTATCAAAATGTTCATCTGTTAATTTTAAATCATTAAATTTATGCAATAAGAATGTATAAATATCATTTCCTTTAGCTTTTTCCCTTGCTACCAAATAAATCTTTTCTCCATAAATCAAACCTAATGGTTCAATTAATCTTTCTTTATCGTGATAGATCCCGGAGACCATTTTAGAGTGTTGCAGGGCTTCTCTTATAAGTTCAACAACAGTTAAACTAATCTTATATTGAGGCATTTGTCGAACAGCATAACCTTCTGTTTGCATAAAAAGTTCAATATTATTTTCAACTGAATTCAAGTTATTACGTGCAAGAACTTTTATCTTTTCAACTGTCTTCCCAAGTTCTTCCTTCATCTCTTTATTTGTTGTTCTTCTTTGCAGTTGTTCTATATTTGCAAGCTCCTTTGGAGAGAATGTAATTAGATTTGAAATTGAATAATTCGTAAACCCCCAATGCTTTTGATTATCATCAGTCTCTATTTCGTCTATTGATGGAAATATGCAGGTCAAACTGTCTCGCATTCTTTCTGCTGTTCTTCTAGAAACATTATAGCGTTCAATTATATCTGTAATTGTTATTCCTTGAATCCTTGATGACATAAAAACAGCTAAATCTAAAATGTCTGAAACTCTCGAATATCTTGGTTTATCTTCTGCCATAATACTCTCCCATACTCAATTCCATATTTAAATTTTACATTACGACCATTTTTGACACATCAAACAATTATATTAAATTCAAGAGGTGCAAAACATGAATGAAAGTGTTTATATTACAAGTTTATTATTTAGTGAATATGGCTACGGGTGGCCCGAAGAGGTTTATGAATATAAATTTAAAAATAACAAAGGGCAAATCCATTATAGTTTCTATGCAGGGGGGATTTCTCCATTCATAAAGGTGAAAGATAATGAAAAGTTTTCAAGACAAATTTTTGAAATAATTAAAGATTGGAAACACAAATATTATTGGGATTACACAATTTGTGATGGAACTCTGTGGTATTTAAGAATAAGACTTTCGAATGGGAAATACGTTCGTTATGAAGGTCATTCAAAGTTTCCTGAAAATTATAAAAGGCTAATCGGCTATTTAAATCGTTATGTAGGACGATTCAGGAAAGATTTTTTAAACTTGTATTCTTATTAATTTATAAGTTGTTAAGAATATATTATAATAAGATTTTTTGAATTGTTTGTGCTAAACTTGATGTCATATTGGAGAACAATTAAAAAAAATTTCTCCGCCAAAGAGGTATGTATTTTGTGGTGCAAATCTTGTAATAGAAAGACAGATAATAAAATATGTGAAGTATGTGGAGAGGTTACAGTTGAAGACATTCCGGTAGAAATATACTGGTGTAAATCTTGCAATGTACCAATTATTCAACTATCTAATAACACTTCAAATACATGCCCTCATTGTAAAAATAAAACAAAATATTTAAGCACAGATTTAAGACCTGTTTTCCCTGAAGAAAGATTATTATTAGAAATTATAAAAAAGACACCACTTAAATACAAAAACGATTCAGTATGGTGTGTTAATAATCGTTATTATGTAAACGGAGAAACCATTACTGTTTCATTTTCAAAATGTTTAGAATTAGACATAGAAACTATACGAGAAGAGCTTGATAAATATAAAGAAGCGAATAAAGATAACAGCTTTAGTAAGTATGCAGATAAATTTATACTTGCGAATAAGGAGAGACTCGCTTACTTAAAAGACGAAGCTTTTCAATTTGTACAAGATTCTGTCAAAAATTATCCTCCAGAAAATATCGTCATATCATTTTCAGGCGGAAAGGATTCAACAGTTGTAGCGGATTTAGTAGTAAGAGCATTAAGTAATCCTGGATTAGTTCATATCTTTGGCGATACAACTTTAGAATTTCCTTTAACATATCAGTATATTGAACGTTTCAGAAAAAATAACCCTAAAATTATATTAAAAACTTCAAAAAATAGAGATCAAGAATTTTATAATGTTTGCGAGGATATTGGGCCACCTTCTAGAGTTATGCGGTGGTGCTGCACGATGTTTAAAACAGGCCCTATCACAAGAATTTTAACCAATCTTTATAGGGATAAAAAATTATTAACCTTTTATGGAATCAGAAAATGTGAATCTGTTAGTAGAAGCAAATACAATCGTATTGAAGACAATGCGGAGGCTATTAAGATTAAAAAGCAAGTAGTAGCATCGCCTATATTTTATTGGAAAGATATTGATATTTGGCTTTATATGTTAGGAGAAAATGTCGATTTTAATGATGCATATAAACTTGGGTATGATAGGGTTGGCTGTTGGTGTTGCCCAAATAATAATGATAGAGCAGCCTTTTTGTCAAAAATATATATGCCTGATGAGGCTAAAAAATGGAGAGATTTTTTAGTACACTTTGCAGAAAAAATTGGGAAGCCTGATGCAGAAGTTTATGTGGATACAGGAAAATGGAAAGCTAGACAAGGTGGAAATGGTTTAAAAGCAGCTGAAGATGTAAAAATCAAATACAGTAATTGTACTGCAGAAGAAAATGCGAAAATTTATCAATTAAATAAACCTTTAGAAGATGATTTTTACACTCTATTTACACCATTTGGAAAAGTTTCTAAAGAACTAGGTAGAAAATTATTAAAAGAAGTTATTGTTTTGGATTTGGCAACAAATGTACCAATTATTTCTCTGCAACCTTTTCAACAACAAAATTATGAGTATGCTATTAAAATCAAAACAATGAATATTGAGAAACATGATGATTTGCAACGAATGATCGGGTATCAAGTACGAAAATACAATAGTTGTAGGAAATGTTTAAAATGTGAATCTGTATGTAAATTTGGTGCAATTACAGTAAATCAAAATACTTATAAAATTAATTCAGATAAATGCAAACGATGCAAAATGTGTGTTACTGCAAAATATCTTGAAGGTGGTTGTTTAATGGCAGGATATTTAGTAACAAAAGCGAGTAATACGGGAGAACAACAATGAAATTTAGAGCACATGATACCTTTGCAATAAGAAAAGGTTGGTTACATAAAGGGATGAAACACATTCTAAAAAATCCACGTTTGTTTGTTGATAAAAATATTAATCCAATGGATGAACTTGGAATCGGTTCAAACATGGTCAAGGCTCTTCGTTATTGGTTGCAGGCTTTTGGATTGACGATTGAGACTGGTGCGACAACAAAAAAACAAGAATTTACTGAATTAGGAAAGTTAATATGGAATAATGATTTATTCATGGAAGAAGATGGCACTTATTGCATTCTTCATTATTTGTTAGCCTCTAACTTTGAACAAGCTACAGCTTGGCATTATTTTTTCAATACTTACAATATGAATGAAATAACAAAAGAATCATTCATAAATGATATTAAATCTTATATCAGCATCCAAGATTCTGAATATCAAGTTTCTGAAAGGCTATTAGAAGATGATTTTGATTGTATTATCAAAACATATTATAGAGCATCCGATGGCAATTCTAACCCCGAAAGTAATATTGAATCGCCACTTACTGAATTAGGATTAATAAAATTGATCGACAAAAAAAATAAGATATATGCCAAGGTAGCACCTAGTTTTGCGACAATTAATCCTTTGATTGCACTGGCTATAATTATCAAAGAGAATGAAAAAGAAAAAGCTACAGATATAAAAATATCTAAAATCGAAAAAGATCCTTGTAATTTAGGTCGAATCTTTAACTTAAACAATATTCAGATCGCTGAACATTTAGATAATTTACAAAAACTTGGTTATATAAAGGTCGTAAGAGCAGCTGGCCTTGATATTATCAAGTTGCAAACAGAAATGACATTTATTGATTGTGTAAAAAAATATTATGAAAATTTGAATAACTAAAGGACAAAGAAGATGGATTTAACTAAAAACATAGACATAATGCAAGATTTTCAATATGCAATAAACATTGGATATGATTTGTATAGTGATGACAAAATTAAAAATTATATACCTACACCAAGTGCTATCGAAATTATTGAAGATATAATGTTAAGCACTTCAAACACAACAAACGACAGAGCTAAAATTTTTGTTGGGGCATATGGTAAAGGGAAATCACATCTTGCTTTAATTATAGCATCTTTGTTATTTAGAAAAGAACCTGGATTATTTTCAAATTTATTGTCTATGATATGTCAAAGTACACAAAATTCAAAAGGGGAGTCTGCACTTTGCACATATACAAAGAATTATCTTGAAAGTCCTAAAAAAATGTTGCCTGTTATTATTCAGGGCAGTAGCGTCGGCATAAGACAAGCATTAATGTCTGGCTTAAATATAGCACTTAAAAATGCTAATTTGGATCACGTTATGCCTGATACTTATTTTAAATCAGCTATTACTACAATTTTAAATTGGCAAAAAAATTATGCTGAAACATATAAGCAATTCCAAAAATTAATTGATTGCAATGTTAAAAATTACATTTCAGAATTGGAAAATTTTAATATCGATTATTATGAAAACTTCAAAGAAATTTATCCTAATCTAACAGCAGGTAGTGAATTTAATCCTATTTCAAATATTGATGTAATAGAATTATACAATTCTGTTAATAAATCAATCAAAAAAGAGGGTTACACCGGTATTTTTGTTATTTATGATGAATTCAGTAAATTTTTAGAAGGAAATTTAGATAAAACATCTGCGGCTGAAATTAAAACTTTGCAAGATTTTGCAGAAAATTGTTGCAGAACAAAAGAACAGCAAATACACATTTTATTAATATCACATCAAAGTATTTTAAATTATGTAGATAAACTACCAAAAAATAAAATTGATGCCTGGAAAGCTGTTTCAAATAGATTTAAAACTCTTGAATTTAATACATCTTTGCCACAGCAATTTGATTTGATGTCAAAAATTATTTGCCAAGATGAAAAATGGTTTAAAAATTATCAGAAAGACAATGATAAATTATTTAATAGCATATTAGAAAAATGGCAAGGGTCAAAAGTATTTTCTAGCCTTGAAGACAGAGATATTAAAAACATTGTATTTGGATGTTATCCATTACAATCAATTACAACATTTTTACTTCCAAATATTTCTGAAAAAATTGCTCAAAACGAAAGAACAATATTTACATTTTTATCTTCGAGAAATCAAAAGAATACTTTATATGCATTCTTAAAAGACAATGATTTGGAATTTCCTTTATTAACACCTGATTATATTTTTGATTATTTTGAACCACTATTTAAAACTGAAAATTACACAAAAGCGACACACAAATATTGGAAAAACGCTTATGTTGCTATAAATAAACTTTCAAAAGAGGAAGTTTTAGAGAAGAAAATAATTAAAACAATTGCATTGATTTATATCTATGATCACTTTGAATTATTATCGCCGACTGTAGATATGATTTTTGCAATTTATGAAAACATTGTTAAAGATACTAAAATATTGTCTCAGGCATTAACAAATCTAATCGATAAAGGCATTTTAAGACAATTGGAAAATAGAAATCAATTAAGAATTACCGAACATACTGATGTTAATGTTGAGGCTAAAATTAATGATGCAATTGAAAAACGCAAAAATACCGTTGAAATAAAAGATATTCTTAATAACTTCGTAGGTAACAAAGTTTTATATCCAAATGCTTATAATGACAGCAATGAAGTAATAAGATACTTTAGTTTTAAATTTGTGAACCAAGAAGAACTAAATGGAATTGAAGATTGGGAACAAATAATAAAATCTGATGGTGCAGATGGTATAGTATATGCAGTTATACCTAAAACAAGTTCAGATAAAAAGATTTTATTTAAAGAATCTTATAAAAGCAATGACAACGAACGTATATTATTTGTAGTGCCAAAGAAACGTTTCAATATAAATGAGCAGATAATAAAATACGATGCAATAAAATACTTGATTGATAATACAGATGATGAAATTTTATCAGAAGAATTATCATATTCTTTAAATGCACTTTCTGATGTTATATCAGATTTTGTTGATATTTATCTTAAACCGGAGCTAAATCAATCAAAATATTATTGCAATGGTAAAGAAGAACATATTACTAGACGTTCAGCTTTATCTAAAAAGCTTTCAGAAATATGCGAAAAAACTTATTGCGACTATCCTATAATTAACAATGAGGTCTTGAATAAAAATACTTTATCGAGTCAAGCTATAAATAGCAGAGGTAAAGTTGTTGCAGGGTTATTAGAAAGCCATATAAAAGAGAACTTGGGTCTAATTGCTTCAGGGCAAGATGTTAGCTTTATGAGAAGTACAATAAAAAATGAAGGCATATTAGTTGAAAATGGCAGTAATTATTACATTAACATTGAAAATTTGCAAAATAAAAAATTGCAAAATGTTATTAATATAATTAAAGATTTTATTTTAAAATCTTCTGAAAAACAGTTATGTTTTGATGAGCTTTATGCTCAATTAACAGAGCCACAACATCACATCGGTATGAAATCTGGGTTAATACCGATTTATATGGCTTGCGTTTTACACCATTATAAAAAATATGCTGTTATTCTTAAAAATAATAAAGAAGTAGAAATAAATGCTAAACTTTTAGATAGCATAAATGAAGAACCAGAAAATTTCTACATAGCATTAGAAGAATGGGATGGGCAAAAAGAAAATTATATTGTTAATTTAAAAAATACATTTGCAGAGTATGTTCATGAAGATGAAACTGAATACAACAATTTTGAATTTGTTGTAAGAGCAATGCAAAGATGGTTCTTTCAATTACCTAAATACACAAAAGAAATGAATTCTGAATATGCAAGCAAAGAAAACTATAAACCGCTAGATAAGAAAATTCTAAAATTTAAGAATGCATTAAAAACTCCCGAAATTAATGCTAGAGAATTTTTATTTAATAAATTGCCTGAGATATTCGGTTATAATGGGTTTTCTACATATCTCGAAAAAGATATTATATCTGCAAAGAATTACTTAGATAATGTTAAGGATAATCTAATTAAAACACTAGCTGTTGAAATGAAAATTATGTTTGCAACTGATAATCTTAATAGCAAAGCATCTTTATCATCAGTAATGAGAGATTGGGTTGAGCAATTAAATAAGAGTGTATTGAACCACGCATTTAGCAGTAGCGAAGAGCAAATGCTAAAATTGTGTTCAAATCCAACAGCAGATACTTCTCAATTTGTTGAAACATTTGCTAGAACTAATACTGGTTTAAGAATAGACGATTGGGATAATATCACAATCGATTCATATAATATCACTATTAAAAAATTCAAAGAAAACATAGAATTTTATAATGACAGCTTGTCTTCTGATAATGTAACAAAGGAATTCTATAAAATCAGTTATACCGATGCATCTGGTATTGAAAGTTTCAAAACTTTCAAAAAAATGGAATATTCTTCACAAGCTAAATTGCTTTATAATGATGCAGAAGCAATGATGCAAGAATATGGAGAATCATTAACTTCAGAAGAAAAAAGACAAGTTTTAGTAGATATAATTCAGAAGGTATTAATATAGATGTTTTATTTTGATAATGCTGCTACAACATTTCCAAAACCAGAAGAAGTTCATAATTTTATGAACACGTTTTATCGTGATTTTGGAGTAAATGTTTCCAGGGGGCAATATAAAGAAGCTTCTATGTCTGCCAATTTAGTAAGAGAAACAAGAGATTTGATGTTAAATCTCTTTAATGCGAATGCTAATTATGAGGTTGTTTTTACTCCATCTGCAACAATATCAATGAATACCATTTTATTCGGTCAAACCTGGAAAGCTGGCGAAATTGTTTATATTACGAAGTTTGAGCATAATGCAGTTCTTCGCACCTTAAATAAGATTGCTGAAGATTACAAAATAATTATTAAATATTTAGAGCCTGATAAAAACACATTAAAATATGATTTAAAAACAATTAAAACTCAGATTTCACAAGATAAACCAAAGATGGTTATTTTAAATCACGCAAGCAATTCATTTGGTTTTATTTTTCCAATAAAAGAAGTTAGCGAGATTGCACATCAATATGGAGCTAAAACTGTTGTAGATATGTCGCAAACAGCCGGTCTAATTCAAGTTAATATTGATTCTAATATAGATTATTTAATTTTTGCAGGGCATAAAACATTATATGCACCACTTGGTATAGCTGGCTTTTTAATAAACAAAAATGACAATTTAAAACCTTTTATATATGGAGGAACTGGTATTGATTCATCTAATTTAAGTATGCCAAAACCGATACCTGAAAGGTTAGAAGCAGGTAGTCCAAATATTATGGCTATTGCCGGTCTTAATGCTTCAATGAAGTGGATTAATAAAATTGGCATTGAGAACATATACAAAAAAGAAAAAGAAAATTTTAATAAATTGTTCGATATATTAAACAAGTATTTAAATATAAAAACATTTATACATCCGAATTTAGAACAGGTTGGAATTATATCGTCCGTATTTGACGGATATCCATGCGAGAATATAGGTATCATTCTAAGTGAACAAGACATTGCAGTTAGAACAGGCTTGCATTGTGCACCTGATTCGCATAGGTTTATGAATACTTTTCCAACAGGTACTGTAAGGTTTAGTATAAGTTATTTTACTAATAGTAATGATTTGGAACACTTAGATAATGTGCTTGAATACATAAGTGATAATTCATAGGTGGAAAATGACATTTCTTGAAATAAAAAATCAAATAAAAAAATCTTATAGAACTCCAGATAAAATAGTTCAAGAGTTCTATATTCCATTATTAAGTAGAGCAAAAAGCTATGATCGAGCTGTTGGTTTTTTCTCTTCTTCTGTTTTAATTGAACTTTCAAGAGGTTTAATTAATCTAGTAAATAATGGTGGTAAGATGCGTTTGATTACTTCACCTCGATTACAAGAACAAGATATACAAGCTATTAAAGATGGCTACGATAGAAGAAAAATTATCGATGAAGCAATTATGCGTGAGTGGAAAGAACCTAAAAATCATATTGAAGAAGAACGCCTAAATTTTCTTTCTCATTTAATCGAATCTGGTCACTTAGATATAAAAATAGCATTTAAAAAGCCTTATGGCTTATACCACGAAAAAATTGGTATTTTAACAGATGAAGAAGGGAATAGTGTTGCTTTTACAGGGTCTCTCAACGAAAGTGAACAGGCTATAAATTTAAATTTTGAATCTATCGATGCTTATACCTCTTGGAATGAACCAGATAGAATTTCAGATAAAAGGCATTACTTTGACGAAACTTGGGCAAATCTAACTGAAAGTTTAGATGTTATAGATTTTTCTGCTGTTGCAATTGAAAAATTACAAACTTATAAAAAAGAAAGTTACAACAAAAATATTGACGAAGAAGAAAAAAAAGTTATTGAAAGTTCAATTAATGCCAATAATGAATTTGTTAATATTGATAATTTAGAATGTTTTATTTCAAACAATAACGTACCAAAGCTCCCATTTGATAAATTGAGAGATTACCAAGAACAAGCAATTAGTGAATGGGGAAAACAAAATTATAAAGGTATTTTTGATATGGCTACAGGTACTGGTAAAACATACACCGGACTTGGAGCTGTAGTTGATTTATATAATTATTGCAATTCTGATTTAGCTGTGATTATTTGTTGCCCTTTTATTCATCTTGTAGAGCAATGGGTTGAAGATTTAATTAAATACAATATTGAACCCATTATTGGTTATGGCAGCTCTGCACAAAAGAATTGGAAGACCAGATTAGAAAGAGCGGTTGAATGTCATAATAAAAAAATTGAAGGTAAGAAATTTTTTTGTTTTATAACTACAAATGCAACTTTTTCATCCGATTTTGTAAAAGAACAGATTAAAAAATTAGACAACAAATCCTTATTACTTGTTGATGAGGCCCATTATTTTGGTTCTAACAACATAAGAAAGATATTGCCAGAACATTTTGATTATAGACTTGCTTTATCAGCAACAATAAATCGACATGGAGACAAAGAAGGAACAGAATTTCTCTTTGAATATTTTGGTGATAAATGTATTGAATATACTTTAGAAATGGCTATTGAGGCAGGGATGCTAACTCAATACTATTACTATCCCGTTTTGGTGTATTTAACTCCTGATGAATTAGAAAAATATAAATTATTGTCAAAAACAATAGCAAAATTTCTTGTCGGGAATGATCGTAATGAAATTCCTGAAGCAGCTAAACCATATTTATTAAAAAGAGCTCGCTTAATTGCAGGGGCAGAAAATAAATTAGAAGCATTAAGAGAGCAAATTACAAATTATAAAAACAAGAACCATTTGTTAGTATATTGTGGAGCAACAACAATTGACGCTCCTGATAATGATAATTCTAATTCAGATGAAAAAGAATCTATAAGACAAATTAACGCAGTCTGCAAAATGTTAGGAAACGAACTAAACATGAAGGTCGCACAATTTACATCTCAAGAAGATATGAAAGAACGAACTTCAATTAAAAAGTTATTTGCAAGAGGTGATATGTTGCAGGCTCTAGTTGCTATTAAGTGTTTAGATGAAGGTTTTAATATTCCAGAAATTAAAACAGCATTTATTCTAGCTAGCACAACGAATCCTAAAGAATATATTCAACGCAGAGGACGAGTTTTAAGACTTTCAGAAGGCAAAGAATATGCAGAAATATATGATTTTATTACATTGCCTCGTCCTGTAGATGCTACATATAGCTTAACAGAGTATGAGCAACAGTATGAGCAAGGTCTTGTAAGGCGTGAATTTGACAGAATGAAAGAATTTAATAAATTAGCAATCAATAGCACAGATAATAATGAAAATTTAATCTGGGAATTAATAAATTCATATCATTTGTATGATGAACAAAATTTTTGTGATATTTTATAAAAATAAGGAGTGTTGCCAATGGAAGTAAATGAAAACTGCGAAAAAATCGATATTCCTGTCGAAGAAGACGAAGCTACACGCATTCGTGATAAACGCAAACAAATGTGCGATCAAATTTTAAAAATTGAAAAAGATAATATTAATAGAACAAATAAAGATTCTGATGCTGAAATGGCTAGGAAAATTTATGGAATAATCGAGAGGTTGTCATAATGTTATTAAAATCTATTAAATTAAAAAACTTTAGACAGTTTATTGATACAGAAATTATTTTTTCTACTGACAAAGAAAAGAAAGTTACATTTGTTTTAGCAAACAATTATACCGGTAAAACAACATTGGCAAGTGCTTTTACTTGGTGTTTATTCGGTAATGCCGGTTTGACTAATGGGGTTCTTTTAAACAGAAAAGTGCAATATAATTTAAAACCTCGAGAATCAGTTAATGTTGAAGTTGAAGTTGAATTGCAATATGGTAAACAAGATTATTGTGTAAAAAGAGTGTTGACTTATATAAACAATGAAACTTTATATGGTAAACCTAAATTAGATGTTGGTTCAACAAACCTATATATTACTTATAAAGATCCAGAAACGGGTTTAACTAAAGGTGTTGATGAATCAAAAGTTCAAGATTTATTAAATTTAATTATTCCTCAAGATCTTGCTGACTATTTCTTCATGAAAGCAGAGCAAATTAATACAATGGGCAAAAATGTTCAAGAAAAAATTGCTAGTACAGATTTTTCGTCAGCTGTAAAAAAAATATTAGGTATGCAAGCTATTGAAAATGCAATTAAGCATTTAGTTGAACAGCAAAATTCAACACAATCTTTATTCCAAAAAAAATACAATGGCAATTCAAATGCCCAAATTGAACGTTTGCAACAAAAACTTGATGAAATAAGAAAAACAATAGATAAGAATAATGAATATATTGAAAAAGCGGAACTCGATATTCAAAAATTAAATAGTAGAAATGTTTTTCTAACATCTGAAATAAAAAAATGGGAAGATGGTGCAAAAAAACAAAGAGAGTTAGATTTATTACAAAATAAAATTGACTCTCAAGAAGCACTATTAAAAAATTATAAAAACCAATATTTGGCTTCTTTTGCAAAAGAATTGCCTATATATTGCTTGCAACATGTTGTTCCAGATGTCCTATCAATGCTAAAAGAAACAAAAATTGAAGATAAAAATATTCCTAATGTCAATAACAAAACTATTGAGTTTCTATTAAAAAGAGGCGAGTGCATTTGTGGCCATAAATTAGAAATTGGAAGCGAAGAACATTCCACTTTGGTAAAACTGTTGGATTATGTTCCACCAAAATATATAGGTGCAACAATTTCTGAATATGCAGCAACAGCAAGGGAAAAAATCAATAAAAGTATTGTTCCTGACTTACCTTTGCATTTTGAACAGTACCAAACAATGCAGTTACAATTGCAAACGCAAATAGATGAAGCATATGAAAAGATTAATACATTAAAGAAAGAATTAAAAGATCAAAAAGATACTGCTAAATTTGAAACTGAACGTGCTGAAAATGAAGAAACAATTAAAATGCTAAATAGAAATATGATTGCAAAAAAATCAGCAAATGTTCAATATGAAAGTGAATTTAAGTCTAAAGAAAAAGAATTAGATAAAGTTTCACAAGAAGATTCAGCAAATAAACATGTAAACGATTGTATTAATCACGTAAAATATATTGCAAAAGTTTTAAGAACACATCTTACAGAAAAAGAAACTGAACTAAGAGATATGATGATAGAAAAAATGAATGAAATTTTCTCATCAGTATTTACTAGCAGTTATAGAATTCATTTAGATGAAAGATATCGTTTATCAATAACGGATAACTCAGGCTCTTTGCAAGATATTGATACTTCAGGAGCTCAAAGTGTTTTTGTCGTTCTTGCGTTTATTACATCAGTATTATATTTGGCACAACAAATACACTATAATAGATTAAAAGATAAAACAGAAGCTGGCTTCCTTGTTGCAGAGCCTTATCCACTAGTTTTAGATGCTCCATTTTCTGCTTTTGACCAAGCTTCTACTACTGCAGCTTGTTTAAAATTACCTGGTCTAACAGAGCAGATTATTATTTTCTCTAAAGATTTAGAAGGTAATCTTATTAAGCAGCATATGAAAGATCAAATTGGTAAATATTACACTATGAAAGCTGCTACTTTAGATGGTAACGAAAGAGATGTTCTTGAAACTAAAGTAGAGGAAGGAGATATCAATGCCACTAGTATCTAAAGACTTTAATTTTACAGGTAAACATGCAGTTATGGCTGAAGAACTTAAACAAAGTGGTTTATTTGAATATCTTTGGCAAATTTTTGTTACTGCACCATTGATAGGTTTTATATATAAAAGAAAAGCTGACAATGATCCAGGAGAAAATAAAACAATATTTTTAAGTCAATTGTCACCAAGACAGCAAGACATTTATTTTATATATAAGCTTTTATTGCTTGCCGATAAATCTCATTGCGAATCTTCGCAAGATAGAATAAAAAAGGCTTTTATGACAATTGATACAGAGGAAGCTAAACCTGATGAGCAATTATTTTATAGTTATTTATTAGGCGGTGTCGAAGTATTACACGAAAAATTATTAGATAAAAGTTCAGATACTTTCAAGAATTTAAGTGCTTTTCTTGAAGAGATAAATATACCTGATAATTCTTTAACAGATGAAATGGGTATTGAGATATAAAATTCTAAAACAAATATTTATCAATACAACCGATGATGTCTTCCATATCATCGGTTGTTAGTTTTAAATATGGTCTTGCAGGGATTGAAACACTCTTGTTTTTACCGGCTTGACCTCCAAGCTGATGGATAGCAGCATAATCAAGATTTGAACCAATAACAGCTGATTCATTGTCGTATGCAGTTGTTATTGATGCCGCAAGTCGACCTTCAACTTGAAGAATTTGCCCCGGCCAATGACCGCTCTTTTTGCGTTGTTTTTTAGTTTTTTCTGATAAATCAAGCCACTTATCAGGTCTGCCCTCATTTGCAAAGTTTTCTTCAGTTGAATATGCAAAAATTCCTGCGATATTTTTCATCAATGGTCGCAGGTTTTCGCCTCGTCTAGCAAGTTCAAGAAGTTTTTGAGTAACTTCTTTATTATCGATTTTTATTTCTATTGGATTATTTGCCATTATTAAACAATTCTTTAATAGGATAATTTGCAATCAATAATTCTTTGAACATCTTATTTTCTCGATTAGTTCCCTGACGATTATTGATTCCATTTAAGCGTTCTACTTCAACCATTTCAAACCCCTTGTAAAGTTCTCTGATTTTAGGGCAATCGTCATAAGATAATAAAAATCTGCCTTTTATATTTCCAAGAAGTTCTCTTAATCTTTCATGGTCAAAGTTTGCAGTTGATGTCACTTCATAACCACAACCTTTTGAGTATGGTGGATCACAGTAGAAAAACGCATCTTCAAAGTCATATTGAGTTATTACCTTTTCAAAGTCACGATTTTCAACCATTACTTTATCAAGTCTGTTGTGAATTGCATCAATTTTTTCTAATACATTCTTTTGCGATTTACTTGCTCCACCACTAGATTTTTTAACAGTTCCAAAGGTTTCGCCACGACCGCCAAAAGAACGTGTGATTAGAAAATAGAATTGCACAGCTCTTTGAATATCTGTAATAAATGTGCCATTCAAGAATTGTAAGAACATCTCACGTGAACCAAGAAGATATTTAATTTCTTCTTTAAAAGCATTGGGGTGATATTTTACAACTCTAAAAAGGTTTACAAGCCTACCATCTAAATCGTTGTAAATCTCAAGGTCTGCCCATTTTTCTTTGTAAAATAGAACCCAAGCACCACCACCAAATGGCTCAATATATGATTTTATATCTTTAGGGACTAGTGGTTCAATAACTTTTCTCAATAATCTTTTGCCACCAACCCAATTAATCAATGATTTTTTATCTATTGTCATAAGTAAATCTCCTTTAAATTCCGTTTAAAAGCCTTTTAAATATCTACCAATCCACTTGCAGGGTTATGCGACCACCCAACATCTGGAGCTATTTTTTTATTAGTTAATGGGTCTGTATAAACTGTAACTGGTCTATATTCGCCCGATTTTTTTGAAACAAGTTTTTCTTCTTGGGATAATCTACCATTAGAATTATCAATAATAGCGTTCTTTTTCTGTATATTTCTTTCAGATAATGCATTAACACGACATCTACACCTCCAACCATTTGGTGGGTAAAAAGAACTCCAAAATGGATCATCATGCCGGAAAATTAAACCATGCAGTTGTGCGTGCTCAGGTCTTGTTTTTGAATCTAAAACTGCGACATATTGCCAATATGGACGATTGTCTACATTATCAACTTGAGTCTTATATCTCCCTGTTTGATAAGCAACTTGCATATTAACTGAATAAATAGTTTTTAAACGATACATAGAACCAAGTTGAACTTTTTCAGCAACACCTTGCGAATCAACGATGACAACTTCGCCCCACCAACCTTTCTTTTGCAGGGTTGGTTTAAGCTCTTTTTGAAAATCTCTAAAAGTTTTTCCTTCCGACAATGCCTTATCTAAAGAAGAACGAATGTCTTTTAGAATATCTTCACGCATAGCTTTAGCAACTGTGAATGACTTTTGATGAGCATCTTGCCATAATTCGTACCAATCCCAAGAGAGCTTGTTGTTTTTCTTTTTAAAATATTTGATAGCAAGGGCAGGAGCTAGTTTAAATAAGGCTTTAAGTTGAATCATCTAAACCATCCTTTCTACCTTGTAGTTCACAAAGGAACATTGCTTTCTGAAGTGATTGCTCTAGTTTTTTACTGTGCAGGTTCTTATCTGTTAATAACTCATAGGCTTCGTCAAAATCTTCGCAGTTCTCAAATAATGCTATAAGTGGGGATAACATTTGTTGGGCTTGTTTAGATAATTCTGTATCAGATAGGAATTGAAACAGTTTATCAACTTCTTCTTGACCGGGAATAGTTGGTTCTGATTCTTTGAATTCCGAGAATGCAGGTGTTGCAGGGATAATATCTTCTCTAATATCAAAATCCTCTTCATCAAATCCATATGCTTTTATAAAATACTCTTTAGTGAACTTCACTCCTGTTTCAGAGAGTATTTTATCTCTTTGAGCTAAAGTTAAATCTACATCTTCAGGAGCATATAATTCAAAAACAGGAACTTCGGCACTTGAGAAGTTTATTTGATAAATCCATTGTAAGAGTTGATTTATAGTTCTTTCAACAAGTTTTTTATCTGCATCAATAATATCTTGTCTTACTTGCATATGAGTATTAGAAGCAGCATAACTACCACTTGAGCCAATTTCTGTAGTTAGGGTTTGACCTAATATAGCCTTTGAAATCTCTCCATTCATTTTATCGATTAGCTTTTCAAAGATTTCAGCAGATGAAGATTTATTAGCTTCTTGAATTTCAACAGATGAATCATCAGGAATAACTGCAATTGCATCTTGAACCATATTCTCAAGCAAATCTGCTAATGTATCAGTTTCCTCTTTAGATGCTCCCCTTGGATGTTTCCCAATAAGGTGTGGTATTCCATATTTTTCAGTAAATACAACCCAAAATTTTAATCCACCCTTTTTAAAAGTTACTGGCCAAAAAACACGAGAAAGAGTTCTTTCACCATAAGGGTTCTCATAGCTTGGATTTGCTTGAGGGCATAAGAATTTTTTAGATGGTAATTCTTCTCCGAAATAATGTTCCTTACTTCTGAATTTTAACTTGTTTTCATCGTCAAAACAAAACCATTCTGGAGGTTTTGATTTTAATTCTATTGGCAAAACAAGGTTATCAACCTTGCCCCATACAATTTCAATCGGCTGAAAACCAAAGAATGAGGCATCTAAGATATCGCTTATAACCTTATCAATATCCAATTTCTTTAATAATTGAACTATTTTTTCAGCAGTTTCATCTTTATCAAGACCTCTATTTATGTCCCATTCAAGAGATAAAACCCCTGCTTTTCTTGATTGAATACAGGCAAAAACGTGAGAATCACAGAGTAATTCCTTGTAAACCTTCATATCCTTGCCTTGTTTTCGCAATACAATATCAGGATCAGGCAAATATGATGTACCTAATGAGTAATAATTTATACTTCGTTTTCTAGTAGCAATTTCTTGTGAAATTTCTTTTTTCATAAAAACCTCATTCAGACTTAAAATAAATAGCGTTTAAAAATCGTTTAACAGCGTTTAATTTTTATTTAAAATGCCACCTAAGTATCTAACTTCATTTTTTTATTTTGGAGTGGCTTAAAATCGATTTTAGAAGTTTGAGACCATATCAAATGACTCCCTTCTTTTTCGAGTTGATATATGAATATCGCCTGAACCATTGTCAGCTGCGTGTAAAGCCAATGCTAATGCCCAAAATCTATCTGCGTGTCCATTATCGGAGCGGTCGGCATCAAACCTGATATTATTGCTTGCAGTTGTTACTTTACGAACAGAGTGTAAGTCTTCTCTAATCTCATGTCGGTTAGGAATGAATACAGTCTTATTTTCAAATTCCGTTCTTAATCTATAAGCCAAATCCTCTTTTACTTTATTGGTAAAAGTGACTCCTTCGACTCTAAATTTACCAAATTTAACTTGTGCATTTTCTGCCATTTGCATTCCGATTCCTGTATCATCTTGGCAGTCACGACGAAATAATTTATGGGATAAAATCTCGTGCAAGATTTCCTCTTGTTTGTGAAATGGCATTTTGGCTAATTCAACAACAAGCCTTGTATATTTTATGTTCTCTATTTTTTCTAAAACCCAAATAACAGTTAGGTCTTTTCGTCTTCCAATATCAACTCCGACATAAAAGTCGTGCTTAATATCTTCAAGGGGACGAAGAATATCATTAAGTTCACAAGTAGCAATTAAGTCATAAGGTAAAAATGCAGAAGCCTCATCAACTGCTATACAACAATATTCTTGCAACCAAGTATATTCGTCGAAGCAGTTATCTTTTTCATTTGCCATCCAATCTTCTTGTTCTTGCAGGGTTGTTTTTCTCTGATAAATTTTATCAACTAGACCTTCTGACACAGCAAGCTGAATCGGAGTTTTATGGTGACTCCAATTTAGCTTGCCTTTTAATACTTGGTCAATAAATTTGTAGTACAAACAGTTTTGACCATTATGAGTAGAAAGGATTCTTAAAGGAAAGCCCCAAGTAATACAAGGTCGTGCCGCTTTCCAAAGTTCATCGGGGTTATTATGAAATGCGAACTCATCAAGCACAACCTTTCCGCCTTTAGAACGGAATGACTTGGGGTTGGAAGAGAGAGCGTGTATTTTAGTACCATTTGAAAACTCTATTACTAGAGCTTTAATATCTTTTTCATTATCAATAATGACTTCGCCCAATCTTTTTGCTGTTGCGTGAAATAGTTTTACCCATTTTTCGCAATAATCAATATATTCTTTAGCAGCAGATTCATCAGCAGAAGAAAACCACACCGCAGGAACAGACCTATTGATGCAATCCCTTACATCTTCATAGCTTTGGACATAAGTTGCACCAATACGTCTGGACTTTTCCCATATTTTTATTTTAGCTTTATCATCAAGCCATCGTTGTTGATATGGCAAAAAATAATTATTCTTCACGATGTCTTATTCCTAAAATTTCTTCTTCTATCAATTGGACAAAATCAGGAGTAATACCCTTTGATTCAGATTCTTTTTCTTTTTGAGAAACCGTATCTTCATAATTTTTGATTTTTGTAATTAGTGGAAGCATTTTTGTAAAAGCATATAAACGGCTTTGGTCTATTTTTTCGCCATTATCTAAATCAAACTCAATGGAAGCCATTAGTTTTCGTGCCAGATTATACAGTTCTTCGTGACACATAGATTTTGTTTTTATATATTGTTTTCTTTTGAAGTCCCACTTGTTATCAGTTTTCCAACGTCGGATCGTTCTTTCATTAACTCCAACTTTTTCTGCAACAGTATTAATTGACATCTGTTCTAGAACATATAATCTTTCGGCATTTTCCATTAACACATTTTGTTTAGTCAAAGTAAGCCTCCAAGTCCTGAATTTTCTTTTTTAATCTGCGCAACTCAGTCACAATTTCGTTCAGGCGTGTTAATGAAACAAGAGCTTTTTCTGTTTCTTGTTTTGTATTGTCATCTTCAAAAGGATTTAATAAAGAACGTACAAGAATAACCAACCCCGATGCTTCAACATCTAGATTTCTATATTCAGCTTTAGCTTCAGCAAGCTGACCTTTTAATTGGATACGTTCAATATTCATTATTGTGCTATCTCCTTCTTCAAGATTGGACACCAAAGATTGCCGTCAATTTTACTTTCAATTCTTGAAAGAACAGTTGCACTATAATGATTGGTTTCTAGCATCTCTTTTAAGATTTCAAAATTATTGGCAATAATTTTTTCAAAAGTTTTCACTTGTGCATTGTGATACACATACCAAATAACAAAAATTACAGCAGGGAAGCCGATACTTTCAAATAACTTTAATAATAATGAAGTTTCCATTAAATATACCTTTCTTAATTTAGGGCAAAAAGAAAAGAGGCTTTTTGCCTGTCTTGTGTTTTCAAGATACCTCATCACAATTTTAATTTTCAAATGTACAGGGAAACTCCTTGTGGAGAGTGTAAAAAGAAGTTTCCAACGGCATTTGAATGTTAAAAACGAGAGATTTTATACTTCAAACAGAAAAAAGTTTATATCGTACTAAAAATTATGGAGAAAACTGAATGAAGTATTTTGAGGTTTTTAAAGCCGGAAATTATCCGCAAGGAGCATTTAGTAAAGAAGAGGTTCAAGAACTTGCAAACAATTATGATCCAAGTTTTTGCGAAGCTCCGATTACTTTAGACCATGAACAAAAAGGTCCCGCTTATGGTTGGGTTGATAGATTAAAAGAAGAAAATGGTGTATTAAAAGCATCGTTTAAAAATTTATCAGACGACTTAAAAGAGTTTGTTTCAAAGGGGAAATACAAAAAAATCTCGGTTGAAATCTACAGAGAACTAGAAGGTAAAAAGCCATATTTAAAGGCTGTTTCTTTCTTGGGTGCAAGTATTCCTCAAGTTAAAGGAATGAAAGCTGTTGAGTTTAAAGAAGGTGAATCAGAAACATATATTTTTGAAGCACAAGTAGAAGATACTGCATCAGATGAGGATATTGAAACATTAAAGACTCAAGTTGCAGATTTAGAAAAACAAGTTGCTGAATACAAAGAGCAATCTAAAAAGAATGAAACAATTAAATCCTTGAAATCTCAAGTTGCTGATTTAACAGTTCAACTTGCAAAGTTTAAGGATGAAGCAGCAGGCAAAGATGAATTGGCAAGAGAACTTAAGGAAATGAAGGACAGTCTTCGTGACAAGGACTTCAACGAGTTTATTGATAAACAAATTGATGCCGGAATTCTTACCCCTGCAAATAAAGATGCTGTTTTCTCTATTTTACAGGACTTGGATAACGTTAAAAAGTTTGACGAGTCCTCCAACAGCATCGAACAGTTTAAATCCTTTATTTCTGCATTACCAAAGCAAGTTGAGTTTGATGAAGTTGCAAAAAAGCAAACTAAAAAAACTGATGCTGAAGTTAAATATGCTGATGCAGATGAGGAAAGTTTAGAGATTTATAAACAAGCAACAGCAATTGCTGAAAAAGAAAAAATCTCTTTCAAAGATGCACTATTAAAAATTAAGGAGGTATAAATTGGGACGTTTAGAAGATTTAAGAATAAACGCATATCTTTCAGAAGTTGCTCGTGGCTATGGCAATAATAGTTTTATTGCTGAAAATCTATTCCCGATTATCGATTCTGAAAAAGAGAAAATTGATATTTTTCAATTTAACAAAGAAGCATTTCAATTGTATGACACAGAACGTGCAATTAGAGCTAATTCAAATGTAATTAGTCCTAAAGGCTTCTCAAAACATACTGCAACATTAGCAGAACACGACTTGGCTTACCCTATCGATTACAGGGAAGAAGATGAGGCTGAAAAAGTTAAACTTCAACTTCACGCAACAAATGTTGTAACAGAAGGTTTGAAATTAAAACTTGAAAAACAATGTGCAGATTTAGCTCAAGATCCTAAAAACTATGCAACTGAAAACAAGATTGCGTTGTCAGGTACAAGCCAATTTACAAATGATGCTTCTGACCCATTAAAAGTAGTTAACGCAGGAAAAGATGCTGTTTGTGGAAAAATCGGCAAAGACCCTAACACACTTGTTATGGGGCAAGAAGTTTGGCAGGCTTTAAAACAAAACTCAAATTTGAAAAAATTAATTGCTAGTTCAAGTAATAAAATTATCACTTTGGATTTGTTAAAAGAATTTTTCGAAATTGAAAATATTGTTGTAGGTCGTTCAATCTATGCCGATGCAAACAACAACTTTGCAAGAGTTTGGGGAAACAACATTATTCTTGCATATGTTCCAAAGCTAACTTCAAGAACTGAATATGATCCGTCTTTTGGTTACACAGTTCGTAAGAAAGATGCTCTTCAAATTGATGAATATCAAAAAGAAGGAAACAAAGTTAAATACATTCGTGCAACAGATATCTACACTCCATTTTTAGTAGGTGCTGAAGCAGGTTATCTAATTTCAAACGCAGTTTAATGAGGTGTTAAATGGCTAAATATAAATTAAAAAATACAAATATTCTCCATAATGGAGACCTTGTAAAAATTGGTAGCGTTATTGAATTGACAGATAAGGAAGCTAAAAAACTAGCAGATATACTTATCCCAATTAAAGAATCTACCAATAAAGACAAAACCCCTGCAACAAAAACAGAAACTAAAACCAAAACAAAAACAAAAGAAGATGAAACAAAAAAAGAAGAATCAGAAAATGGAGGTAATGAATAATGGCTCAAAAACTATACAAACCCCTATTAATTGATTCTATCAAAGCAACAGTTGATTTACCTTGTAATCGTTTTGTAGATTTCACAGGTAATATCTGTGCTGAAGGTGCAAAAGCCTACGGAGTATGTGATGTTAACACAGATGCAGAACAACTTGCTCCTGTAGGTGTACTTGGAGTTCTTCTTGTTGAAGCAGGTGGTACAATTACTGCCGGTTCAACTGTAACTTCTGATGCTAATGGCAAAGCTATTACATCAGCTACATCTCAAAGTATCAATGGATATGCTTTAGATGATGCAACAGAAGGCGAAATATTTAGAATTATTAGAGGAATCTAATGTCTATTTATTGCACTTCTGAAGATATAGAACTCCAAATAAGCAAGGCTTCCCTTATCCAGCTTACGAACGACAACCCCGAACAAGATACTGTTGACGAGGTTGTCTGTGAAGAAGCTCTCATCTACTCCTCAACACTTATTGATGGGTATTTAAGGGGAAAATATTCACTACCTTTAGATACCCACTTTCCTTTGTTACGAACAATCGCAATAGATTTAAGCATTTATAGACTCTACTCAAGACGAATATATGTTGAAATCCCTGCAACGATTGTTGAGAACTATAAAAATGCAATCAAAACATTGGAACAGTTGAAAAAAGGAGTTATTACACTTCAAACCGAAGATAAGGAAGAAGTCAAAACTACCGGAGAGTACAGAAGCAACAAAACTGTTCTAGATAGATTATTTAATAAAAGAGTGATAAACATTGAGTATTAGAGATATTGAAAATTCTATAATCGAAAGATTAAAAGAAAATTTCCCCGAATTTTTAACACAAGGATTCCCTGAAAAACCACAGGAATTTATTTTACTCCACCCTATTGGAGCAATTCTTGTGCATTATATGGGTGGAAATTATACAAGTACAGATGCTTTAAGTTTTATCACTCAAGAAAGAAGATTAGAATTTGCCATAACAATAGTCACAAGAAATCTTCGCAATAATAACGGAGCATATGAAACTCTTGATAAAGTTAAACGAATTTTATGTGGTTATCGAATTCTTGGTTGTACTAAATTAACCCCGACTAAAGAAGGTTTTTTATCCGAAACAAACGGGATATGGCAATACGAAATACGATTTACATTGTCTACACCTAGTGTAGAAGATATGGAGGAAATTTAAATGGCAGCAAGTTTTTTGCATGGCGTTGAAACAATTGAGATTGAAAAAGGTGCAAGAACAATTAAGACAGTAAAAACTGCCGTTATTGGTTTAGTTGGTACTGCTCCGATTCATAATGTTGATGAAGAATATAGAACAATTAATGAACCAACATTGATTTTGAATGAAATTGATGCTGCGAAATATTTTGGTTCTGCAACTGATGGTTTTACAATTCCATCGGCTCTTAAAGCTATATTCGACCAAGGTGCAGGGATTGTTATTGTTGTAAATGTTTTTGATCCTGAAAAACATAAAGAAGTTACTGATGTAACTAAAGGAGATATTATTGGTTCAATTGATGCTGATACGGGCAAACGATTGGGTATGAAAGCCTTTGAAGATAGTTATTCTTTATTTGGATATTTCCCAAAAACAATTATTGCTCCTGTTTATTGTGAAGATACAGCAGTTGTTACTGAAATCAAAACTTTGTGCGATAAAATCAGAGCAATTGGTATTGTTGATGCCCCTGTTGGAGCAACTGTTCAAGATGCTATAACTGGACGTGGGCCTGAAGGAACAATCAACTTTAATACTTCATCAGACAGAATTGTTCTATGTTATCCACATTTAAAAGTATATGATGCAACAACTGATACAAATATTCTTGAACCTTATTCACAAAGACTTGCAGGAGTAATTGCCGCTAAAGATATTGATAAAGGTTATCATTGGTCTCCATCAAATACAGAGATTAATGGGATTATTGGAGTTGAAAGACAACTTACATCTATGATTAATGACCCTTCTAGTGAAGTTAATGCTTTAAACGAAGCAGGAATTGTAACTGTCTTTAATTCTTATGGTTCAGGATTCAGGACTTGGGGCAACAGGTCAGCTGCTTATCCAAGCTCAACTCACGTTACTAATTTTATCAATATAAGAAGAACAGCTGATATTCTTCACGAAAGTGTTGAATATTCAATGTTACAGTTTATCGATTTCCCTATTGATAATGGCTTGATTGATTCAATAACAGAATCGGTTAATGCCTTTATCAGAACATTAATCGGACGTGGTGCATTGATTGATGGCAAATGCTACTACAACCCTGATAAAAACCCTGTAACGGAAATCGCAAATGGTCACTTGGTATTTGATGTCGAATTTATGCCACCAACTCCGGCTGAACGCATAACATTCGAAAGCTTTATTGATATCGAGTTACTAAAATCATTAGGTCAATAATGCGAGCAGAAATAGATAAAAAGGGCGATTTGATTATTTATACCGAATGTTACGACCTATGCACAACTTGTAAGCATTCTAGAAAATGCCCTTTAATCCAAGCCATCCGTCAAGAAATTGTTATACTCCACTACTCTGATGTTGCAGTTGGGGACTGTGGACTTTATTCGAAAAGGAAATAAAAATGTCTAAAATCAAAATCAACAAATTAACCAATGCAAACGTTTATCTAAATGGTGTGAACCTTTTAGGACGTGCTGAAGAAGTTCAACTTCCTCAAATCAAACACAAAATGGCGGAGCATAAAGCACTTGGTATGGTTGGCTCGGCTGAATTTTTTGCAGGGATAGACAAGTTAGAATGCAAAATAAAATGGAACGCACTCTATCCTGAAGTTTTATTAGCGGCTGCATCCCCATTTACTGCTGCGATGATTCAAGTGAGAGCATCGCTTGAAACCTACAACGGGACAGGCAGAGTGGAAGAAGTTCCGGCAACTGCTTTTATTATCGGAACATTTAAAGAATTCCCACTAGGTACAATTAAACCTCACGATAATGCTGAATATGAAACAACTATGGCTGTTACATATGCAAAACTAGTCGTGAATGGTGCTGAAATCTTTGAAATTGATGTTCTTGAAAACATCTACAAAGTAAGTGTAGTCGATATGTTGAAAACATTTAAGAAGAATATAGGAGCATAAAATGGCTAAAGAATTAGTTTTAACTGACGGCAAAAAAGTAAAAATCAAACAAGGCAAAGGCATTGATTTACTTCACGCACAAATGAAAGCAAAAACTAGTGAAGAGATTCCTTATGCTTTAATTGCAGAGCTTTGCGAAATTGATGGCAACTTCCTTGTATATGAGGATATTTTAGAACTTCCGATTGAAGATGTTATTACTCTTCAGGCAGCAATTTCGGGAAAGTTTCAACTTGCACAGCCGAGTGCATAATCCATCTGTGTAAAACCACAGGGTGGAGCTATTCAGATATTAAAGAGATGCCCTTGCAGGACTTGGGATTTTGGGTGTCAGAAGCGATGAAATATTCGCTTAAAAAGAAGGAAACTATTGAAGAAGGATTACAGGCAGAATGATTGATTCAATGATGAAAATATCATTAACTTTAGTTGCCATCGACAAAATGTCGAGGGTAATTAAAGATGCTGTTCAAAAATCTAATCAAGAGTTTCAAAAGATGCAAGATGAGATTAGAAAAACCTCTCAACAGCTAGATGAACTTGGGCAAAACATTGCAAAAGTTGGTGGAGTTATGACGGCAGCAGGTGTCGGTATGGCTCATCAATTTGGAATGACAGAAGCTGTTAAAGAGGCTTTTCAACTTGAACATAGACTTCGTGAACTTGCAAACATTGGCGATTTAACAACAGACCAAATTGCTGAAATGGATAAAAGACTTGCCCAAATCTCAAGAACTACAAACCAATATCGTCCTGAAATTGCAGAAGGTTTAAATGTTCTTGTTGCTTCAGGGATAGATCCATCAAAAGCACTTGATTATATGACTGTAATCGGAAGAACTGCAACAGCAGAACAAGCAGCAATTGTTGATATTTCAAGAACTGCTTTTTCTGTTGCTGATAACTTAAAAGTGCCGATTGATGATTTATCAACTGCGATGAATATCTTGGCTATGTCAGGTAAAGAAGGACGATTTGAATTAAAGGATATGGCTCAAGCATTCCCATCATTAACTGCCGGTGCATCAATGTTAGGAATGAAAGGTACTCCTGCCGTTGCCTCATTAGGTGCTGCGTTGCAGGTTGCAATGAAAGGTGCAGGAAGTGCCTCCGAAGCAGCAAACAATTTAGAAAACTTTATTCAAAAAGTAACTTCGCCATTAGCAATTAAAAACTTTGAAGAAACATTTGGTATCGATTTAAAAAGAGTTTTGCTTGAAGCAGCAGAACAAGGAAAAGACCCAATTCTTGAAGTAATTGATACTATGAGAGTTGCTAGTGGTGGGGATATTTTCAAAGTGTCTGAAGTATTCCAAGACAAACAGGTTTTGGCATTCATTAAACCAATGCTCCAAAACTTAAACGAATATGTCAGAATTAAAAACTCTGCTTTAAGTGCAGATGGCATTATTGATAGTGACTTCAATAATATGATGACAACTACCAATGAACAATGGAAACAGCTCCGAATAAATATGAAGGAGCTTGTATTCCCTCATCTTCACGCACCATTAGAGGCTTTAAATAAATTACTTACAACCATAAACAAACACCCAATTCTACAAAAAGGTTTATTCTCTGCAATTGTTGGAGTTATCGGTGCAGGTGTAGTTTTGACTTTAGTTGGAACATTTACAATGATGACAGGAAAGCTAATCGGCTTTTATGGTACATTCCTAAATCAAGCACGTTTATTAACTCCTGTTCTTATGAACAACTCTGTCCAACTTTTAAGATTCCTTGGACTTGGTTCATCTGCTCATAGTCTTGAAACCGCCTTTAATATTTTTAAAGCAGGGAATAAATTAAACCTAAATTTACCACGATACGCATTTTTAGGTTTTAGTGCTGATTTAAGACGTATTAACAACGATTTAAAAGTCGGTTTAATGAGAAGTTTTACCGAACTCCCTGCAAATATATCAAGATCCACAATCGCATTAAAGAATTGGAGTATTGCTTCAATAAAAGGTATTCCATCTTCAATTATTAGTGGATTAACAGCACTTAAAAAAGGCTTCCTTGCAATTCCTAGCATAATCAAATCTGCTATCGTTGCTTTTAGAGCGTTTTCTATTACCCTCCTCACAAATCCCCTTGGTTGGATTGCGTTGGCAGTTGCAGGGTTAGCCTTTGTTATTTATAAATATTGGAAGCCAATTTCAGGATTTTTCAGAGGAATGTGGCAAGGTTTAAAAGAGGGATTTGCACCACTAATGCCATTATTCCAAAGGCTTGCCGTTGTCTTTGCTCCAATAATAAAACCAATTCAGGCAGTTATTGGTTGGTTTAAGAAATTAGTAAAACCGGTTGAAGATACTGGTGGAGCTGCTGAAAAAATGGGTGTCCGTTTTGGTAAAGCAATCGCTAATATTATCGTGAAAATTGTTGAACTCATAACTAAAGTGTTTGAGTTTGGTAAAAAAATAGGCGATATGCTTGCAGGTGGCATTTTATCTAAAATCGGCAAAACAAAAGATGCTATTGGTAAACACGCACAAATTATTAGAGACCACTTGCCACACTCTCCTGCGAAAACTGGTCCACTCAAAGATTTACACAAAATCAAAATATCAGAAACTATTGCTGATGCAATAAAACCAATGCCAATAATTAAGGCGATGAACAATGCCTTGAACCTTAAAACAAACGGCACAAAAGCCAACGTGAGAGGTGTAAATTCAGGTTCTGTTGTTATTAATTACAATCCAACAATAAATTTATCAGGTTCAACCCCATCTGCTAAAGAGGACTTTGCTCAATTATTGAAAAAACACAAAGATGAAATCTTAAACCTAGTTAGAAAAGAAAATGAAAGAATGCTGAGGTTAGCTTACTAATGTTTGCACAACTTGGAGACATAGAATTTGATTTAATAACATATTTCAATGGGATGAATGAATCTCAAAGTTATAATTATGCGCAACACGAACGCATAAATCAAAAACCTGTGCTTCAATTTCTAGGTTTGAATTTGCAAGAGCAGGACATTAAATTAAACTTTCATTCTTCTTTTTGTACCCCTGAAGATGAAATCAATAAATTAAAAGAGGTTGCGAATAAAGGCACACCACTAAAATTTATCAAAGGGAATGGGGAATATGTCGGAATCTTTGTCATAACTGAAATTTCATCAGTTACAGAACAAGCCTCTAATGAAGGCGATTTTATCTCTATTCAAGTAGATTTAAAACTTATTGAATACACAGGCCCAATTCCCGAAGAAAACGAACAGCAGGGAGGTCTTAAAAAGAAATGACGGAATTCTATTCTTACATTACTCAAGACAATGACCGGTGGGATTTAATCGCATATAAGTTTTACAAAGATGCAAATAAGTATGAAGAGATTATAAAAGCCAATCCCAATATAGAAATAAACCCCACGCTTGTTGCAGGGATAAAACTTAAAATTCCTGTTCTTGAATCTTCTGAAACTATTAAATTTGAACTACCCCCTTGGAGAAAATAATGTATAAACCAATATTCAAAATTGAATATAATCAAAAGGACATCACTAAAGATGTTTCTAATCAGGTTCTAAATATTGAATATACTGATTATGAACATGGGCAAAGTGATGAAATAACCATAACATTTGATGATACTCAAAAGTTATGGCAGAGTTCTTGGATTCCATCAAAGGGCGATTCACTTCGTGTGTTTATTGGTTATGAGGGAGAAAAATTATTAAACTGCGGAGTCTTTGAAATCGATGAAATAGAATTCGCAACCCCACCTGATATTCTTACAGTAAAAGCACTTGCAACAGGAATTACAAAAGCACTTCGTCAAAACAATTCTGTTGCTTATGAAAATAAAACCTTAAAACAAATTGCATCAGAAATCGCACAAAAACACAGTCTTACTTTAGTGGGCGAAATTGAAGATGTAAGAGTTGAAAGAATAACTCAAAATCAAGAACGTGATTTGACTTTCTTGAAAAAACTTGCTGAACAGTATGGTTATATTTTCAAAATCGCAGAAGGGAATCTTGTTTTTTATAAAACAGAAAAACTCACAGGTGCTGATGCTGCGAAGATTTTATATAGAACTGATTTATCAAGAATCAGTCTCACAGAAAAAACTAGTAAAAATTACAAGGCTGTAACTGTAAGTTATCACAACCCAAAGACAGGAAAAAAGATTACAGCTACTGCTAAAAATGAAAAATGTGTCAAAGGCGATACTCTTAAAATTACTGAAAGATGTGAAAATAAACAACAAGCATTATTAAAAGCAAAAGCAGCTCTTGCAAAGGGTAACAACACTATTGAGGGTTCAATCGATTTAGTTGGAACTCCAAATTTAATTGCAGGGTTAAATATTGAACTTAAAGACTTGGGTTATTTTTCAGGAAAATATCACATCACTCAAACACGACATTTTATCGATAGGACTTCAGGTTATGGAACAAGTTTGGAGGTTAAATCGTGCTAAAATTCGGAATTGTAACTGCTATTAATCCTTTAACAGCAAAGGCACGTGTTGAATTTGCTGACGATAATATTCTTTCTTATTGGCTA
>SUTY01000090.1 GCA_015152455.1 Cyanobacteria bacterium SIG32 | reverse complement strand
AAAGAACGTCAATTGGACTTAGCAAAACGCAGAAACATTGAACTTTCTATGCAAAACGATTTATTAATGACTGATCCTAAAAACAGAGAAGTTGTTGAAACAGTGGAAGCGCTTAAAAAAGGTCCAATCGAAGTTTAAATAAATTTATAGATATCAAAAGAAGTACCACAAAGGGTACTTCTTTTTTTGTTAACATTTTTTAATAATAATTAAAATCAAAACAATTTATTGAAGCAGAAATTGTTTATATAGATAAGGTTAGTTATATAGGTTAGGTTAGTATGAGTAATTATACAGACGATTTTGCAATGGCAGGATCGCAAAATAATCACACAATAAATTTGTACGAAGAAGATAAAACTGCAGCCCAAATCGCATTAGAACGAGTAGGTAACGCTGAAATAGAAGGCTTATTAAAAAGCACTATGGGGATTTATGAAGATATTGCCACAAAGGGAGAAAACTCTGTATTTATAAAAGAAGGCAATAGTTTTTGGCTAACTGAACTACCACCAGAAGTCCTTGATACTGCAAAACATATATTGGCAACATATCAACCAGAACTCGTGCAAAAATTAGAGCGGTCACTACCACAACTTGAAAGGAAATGTCCTGATATAAGAGTTTTGCGACATACAACTCCGTATTCGCAAATGAAATTTATACCTCACCTCCCTCCAAGGATTACAAATCCTCAAATTTATGGTGGAAATAATACCGAAATAAATCAACAAACAACATCATCAAAACATATGACTAATCCAACCAAACGGCATCAAATTCCAATAGGAACAATTTATTCTATGGCAGCAAACGGCTCAAGAATAGACACGCCAATCATCAGAGAACAAAAAGAATTTGCAACAACTCCATTCAAATCAGAACGGCATGATAACACAATGTTCAGTTATAATAACCTATATCCTAACATTGCACAAATATAAAAATTTTTTGACGCATTATTTGTAACAAATAATAAATAAAGTTTTGTAAATTTCGTTAAAAACTATAAAAAAATGGGTATTATATAATTATGTGCTTGGTGTTGCCCAAGCTGAGGATATTATTTAACGTTGGGAAAACCAACAGAAAAGGAGAAGTTTCAAATGAAGTATTTACAAGCATTTTCACCTACGGGGGGGGGGTAGAACACTCTCCTAGACTGGGTTTTGACGGTTTTACAAAATTGTACCGTCATCCTGAACTTGTTTCAGGATCTACAACAGTAAAAAACTTGATCACTTGGTCACCTGGTCACTTGATCACTTCACAAAAATTCGCTTTCACTCTTGCAGAAGTTTTAGTTTCGTTAGCAATTATCGGCGTTGTCGCAGCAATGACTATTCCTACATTAATGGTTAATATCAATTCTAGACAATGGTCAACGGCTGCTACTGTTTTTGAAAGAAAATTAGATGAAGCTATGAAAAATATGAACACTTTACAAACTGTTAGTGGGCATAAAACTACTTTGTCTTTTGTTGAAGAATTATCTAAACACTTCAAAACTTCTAAAATCTGCAATAATGATGATATTCAATCTTGTTTCTCTAGTACAGTTATGTGGGGGGCAGGAACTGCTACTCCGGAAGAAGTTGATATGTCTAAAATTACTCAAGCTAAACACTTTGGGCTTGATTGGGGGACAGAATTAATTGGGGTACAATTTGCTAACGGGGTTTCTGGTGTTGTTGCTTACAACCCTAAGTGTTCAGGTGATCCGTTATCTAATCAATTCAAAGGTTCGAGTTGTATTTCTATGCTTTATGACGTTTCGGCAAATAAAGACCCTAACACAAGCGGTAAAGATTTGAAAAATTATGGGGTGATTAACAAACTTGCAGGTTCTTCTTGTGCATTTGAAATCGACGGTACTTGTTTTGGTACGCCGTTTGTACCGAACTCTTATCATACTTGGAACGCATGCAAAGATGACTACACATCAGATGATCCAGAAGATCAAGCATATATGCAAAAATATGGACTTAATTATTGCTACCCAGGCAATGACTACTTTGCAAAAGCAGCAGAAACATGCGGTGGTACAAGCAAAATGGCACAGATGTCTGATCTGGCTACAATAGCTAACTATATCTTTGGAACTACAGAAATCGGTGAATACACCGAGAATTCTGGTCTAACAATCGCTGTTGATCCAAGCACTCTAGGTTTTTATGAAGTATTAAGAGCATTAAGCATATGGTCTGGCGAGGAGAGTACTTCCTATAATTACAAAATAAACCATCGCTCATTCTCTATGGGCAGGGCAAGCAGTAGCTTTGATAGTACCGGCACTGGAACCACTTTTCGCTACAGTATCGCTGATTATAACTATGCGGTTTGCTTAGGTGATTAGCAAAAAAAAGGAAACTTTTTTTGAGTTAAATGATTGAATGGTTTGATAACAAATTGGCGGTGAGTTAAACTCACCGCCAATTCTTTATTATATTTAGATAAAATTACTTCATCAACTGTCCAACAGCTTGATAAACTGCCATACGTTTAGAAGCATCTTCTTCAGCTTGGCTATAAAGAGCTTCAGCAGCTTCAGGGTTAGTTTTCAATAATGATTTATAACGACCTTCAGATCTGATGAAGTCTTGGTAGCTTCCTTTTGGTTCTTTAGCATCCCAAGTGAATGGAACTTCATTCGCTGGGTTGTATCTGTAAAGTGGGAAGTAACCAGCCTCAACTGCACGTTTTTGTTCAGTTTGAGTTTTGCTCATATCGATACCGTGAGCGATACAAGGAGCATAAGCAAAGATGATTGATGGGCCATCATACGCTTCAGCTTCTTGGAATGCTTTAAGAGTTTGGTTTCTATCAGCACCCAATGCAACTGACGCTACATAAACATATCCATAAGACATACTCATCAAGCCCATGTTTTTCTTGTATGTACGTTTACCACCTGTAGCAAACTTCGCAACTGCCGCAGTTGGAGTTGATTTAGAAGCCTGACCACCTGTGTTAGAGTAAACTTCAGTATCTAGAACCAAGATGTTAACATTTTGACCTTGAGCTAATACGTGGTCGATACCACCGTATCCGATATCGTTAGCCCAACCGTCACCACCGATAATCCAAACTGATTTATCTGTAAAGTAATCTTGAAGTTCTCTAACTTTAGCTAAGTCTGCACAATCTTTATCTGCATATTTAGCAAGAACTTCTTTAGCTTTATTTTGAGCCGCAAGAGCTTCTTCTGTTTTTGAGTTATCGAAGTGAGCAATAGCGCCTTCTAGAGCTTCTTTCAAGTCAGCAGGAGCTTCTTCGCAAGCTAACACTTTTTCAACATAAGTTTTCAAAGTATCTCTGTTTTGATCTACTGCTAATCTCATACCGAAACCAAACTCAGCGTTGTCTTCGAATAATGAGTTAGCCCAAGCTGGACCTCTGCCTTCTTTGTTAGTTGTGTAAGGAATTGTTGGGAATGTACCTGAGTAGATTGATGAACAACCTGTTGCGTTAGCAACGATAGCATTTTCACCGAACAATTGAGAAACTAATTTAACATAAGGAGTTTCACCACAACCTGCACAAGCACCTGAGAACTCGAACAATGGAGTTCTTAACATAGCACCTTTAATTGTTTTAGTTGTGTTTTTACCCATTACGTTATCTGGTAATTCGCCAAAGAAAATTTCATTTTCTTTTTCGCAAGCCTCTTTTTCAGCTTCAATTGTTGACCAAGTTAATGCTTCTTTGCCAGGGATTTTGTTCATCGGACATTGGTCAAGACAAACACCGCAACCTGTACAATCGTCACAATAAACTTGAACTTTGAATTTTTCACCGTGATCGTTTGGTTTAGCATCAACCATAGTGAATGAAGCAGGAGCTTTTTCAGCATCAGCAGGTTCAATTAATTTAGTTCTGATTGCTGCGTGAGGACAAGCTGACGCACAAACACCACACTGTGCACAAGTTTCGCTATTCCATTTTGGAACACGAGGAGCGATACCACGTTTTTCTAATTTAGCTGTACCAGTTGGGATTACACCATCAGATGACATAGCTGAAACAGGGATATCGTCACCTTTTTGTCGCATAGAAGGTTCAATGATTTTCTTAGCGAATTCTGATGCATCATCTGGAATCAATTTAACATCATCAACACAACCAACACCGTCTAATGACGCAGGAATAACAACTTCTTCAGTTGCGTTAACTGCTGCATCAATCAATGCTAAGTTCATATTAACAACGTCATCACCTTTTTTCTTGAATGTTTTGATAGTCATTTCTTTCATACCTTCAAGAGCTTGTTCAAATGGAATGATTCCTGAAACTTTGAAGTATGCAACCATCATAACTGTGTTAGCACCTTTACCACGAAGACCTGGTTGTTCTTTGATAAGTCTTTCAGCATCCACGTTGTAGAATTTAATTTTCTTATCAATGATTGTTTTTTGTAGGTCACGTGTTAAGTGAGCAAATGCTTCTTCTTTTGTATAAGGTGAGTTCAATAGGAATGTACCACCTTCTTTGATACCTTTTAACAAGTCATATCTGCCAACGTATGCATGTGTAGAACATGAAACAAAGTCAGGAGCTGTAATTAGGTATGTAGATTTGATTTGTTCATCACCAAATCTTAAGTGAGATACTGTAACACCAAATGATTTTTTAGAGTCATAAGCAAAGTATGCTTGAGCATCTTTGTTTGTATATTGACCGATAATTTTAATTGAGTTTTTGTTAGCACCAACAGTACCGTCAGAACCCCCGCCCCCGAACATAC
>SUTY01000089.1 GCA_015152455.1 Cyanobacteria bacterium SIG32 | reverse complement strand
ATTCAACTACTGCTGACTTTGTTGAAGAATTATCTAAACACATTAAAATTGTTAAAACTTGTTCTAGTGATAAACTTACTGATTGTTTTACATCAGAAATTTTAACTACTGCAGATCCTGTTGAAACTAAAAATTTAACTGCATCTAGAAATCTTTATTCAACAACAGACTATGGCACTGAAACAATTGGTGTAATGTTTGCAGATGGCGTAAGTGCATTAATCGCTTACAACAAAAACGCTAGTCAAGATCCTTATTCAAACACAGTAGTAAGATTTTCAGGTGGACGTGATAGTGTAGCTATGGGTACTGATGCAATATCTATTCTATACGACGTAAATGGTCTAAAAACACCAAACCAAATGGATACAGGTAAGGATATAAGAGGATTAAATATTGCAATCAAAACAGGCGCTAACATCAAAATTATTACAAGAGGCGAATATTCCCCAGTAGATTGTTCAACAACTGCCTCAACATCTACAGATGCACAAATCAAAGCAGACTATGACGCTTATTGTGGACCAACACCGTCAGGCTACAGTGATGACGACTGGGCAGGTGCTAAAAAAGCATGTATAGATGCAGACATGCATCTTCCAACACTACAAGAACTACGTGATCTCTATACAAGTGGAGCAGAAGGAATTCCTACTTCTGGCGAATTCTGGTCTTCGTCAGAGGGCGATGCAGAATATGCTTTTGAATTTGGCTTAGATAATGGGCTAGAGTATGACAGCGCCAAGTACGCATATAATAATTCCGTGTTGTGCGTAGGTAATTAGCAAAAACTGTAAACCATTTGGGCGTTGAAAGGTTGAATGGTTTGAATATAAACAAATTATCGGAGTCTATTATTAGACTCCGATTTTGTTTTGTTATTTACACTCCTCACTAGCTGGAGAGGGAAACTTTTCTTAAACACTTAGTCACCAAAGCCTTGACCACCAAACTCTTTATCACTTTTTATTAACTTATGTAACAATTTGAAATCTATACCAACAAATTATTTTTTCACGAGTATTAATATAAACATTAATAGAAAATAGGAGAAAAATTAAATGTCAATTATAATGCCGGTAAATTTCAAAGTTGGTAATTACTTAGCAGAATACGTTTCTGATAGCGCACCTCTAGGCAAAATGGCTAAAGAAGCTGAAGAAGTTATTGATGAAGCTCATCAATATGTTTCTAATAGCATGCTTGGACCTAAAAAACCAATACAAGCACCTAAAGACGACAATTCAGTAGATGAATTGGTTGGTAATATCATCAACTATTTCGGCTAATTTAGTAAAGGAAACAATTATGGAAAAATTTAATGGAACAGATCTTGTTTTGTGCGAAGAAGAACATGACTTAAAAGTCATATATGATAATAGTGACAAGAGCTTTTTTGCTTATTGTAACAAGTGTGCTTTGGTTATTAATATGAGTGCGAAATATTTAGACAAGTTGTTTAAAAATTAATTATAATCTCTAAACTAAGCCTTTTAAGCATCAATTAGATGCTTTGGCGCAATCGACAATATAAAGCATTTGGAATAAGGCTTATCAAATCGGACGCCATAACTCCGTATTCGGTAAGCCTTTTTGACGCTAATTCGCCAGATAATCCATGCAAATAAACACCTAATTTTGTAGCTTGAAACAAATCCATACCCTGAGCCAGTAAACCTGCGATCATGCCTGTTAATACATCTCCACTACCAGCCTTTGCCAATGCACTATTCCCTGAATTATTAATATAAACTTTTTCTCCGTCTGTAACAACTGTATTATGAGTTTTTAAAGCAACTACACAATTATATTTTTTTGCAATTTCTTTTGCTGACAACTCCAAATCCTGCAAAATATCTTCAGTTGTAACATTCAATAATCTTGCAGCTTCTGTCGGATGAGGTGTTAATACCAACTTTTTAGGCAATTTAACTTTCTCTTTTGCTAAAATATTTAAACCGTCAGCATCAATAACAACAGGAGTATCACCGATATTTTTTAAAGCCGTCTTGAAAATCTGTTTTGCTCTGAATGAAGTTGATAAGCCACACCCTATAGAAACTACATCAGCCGTTTTTAACTGTTTTTTCATATCTTTAAAAGGCACAAATACAACATTTTGAGTTTGATTTGCAACGGCGGATAAAACACTTTCCTCTGAACACAAAAAACAATATCCGCAACCTATTTTTAATGCCGAAACACTTGATAAATAAGCTGCACCAGGCATATAACGAGAACCCGCAATATTCAAAACTTTGCCATAAGTTCCTTTATGTGAATTTTGTTCTCTTTTCGGAAGTTCAAAGTCCAATTTGTCGAATTCCCTCATATGCAACAATCGCAACTGAATTTGAAAGATTTAAACTTCTTTGCCCTTCTTTCATTGGAATTGTTAAAGCGTTTTTATCAGTAACATATTTTTCTGGCAAACCTCTTGTTTCAGGTCCAAACACAATAAAATCACCGTCTTGAAACTGAATATCCGTATATAAGCGTTTTGTTTTAGTTGTCAAATAATAAAAATTAGCATCTTTATTGGCATCTAACAATTCATCCATAGTATCAATTTTATGTAAATCAACACTATCCCAATAGTCTAATCCAGCACGCTTTGTATATTTACTTGATAGTGAAAACCCTAATTTCCCAACCAAATACAAACTTGCACCTGTACAAGCACAAAGACGTGCAATATTGCCAGTATTTTGAGGGATTTCTGGTTCGTATAAAACTATGTTCAATTTTGCCATAATTAATCCGCTTTTTTAAATAAATACTTTGCTTCTAATACAACAGGAATACCACGTACTACACAAAATACAATTGCAAATACTGCAGCCCAATAACCAATTTCCCAAACAACGTCCGCATGCGGACAAGCTGGAATTTTTGCTGCTACTATCAATACAAAAGCAACCACTTTTGCAACTGCATAACTTATTCTCATAAATCTGGAACCTGTTATAAATTTACAAACTGGATTAACCTGCATTCCAAAAGGAGTTAATCCTTGCTCCATTGCTGCACTTCTGATTGTATCAGTAACAAATCCTCTTGTGATCGCAATTAATGGGAACAAAATATTAATCCAACCCATTACTGCAAACAAAATCCAGTATGTGTTTTCAACAATTCTATCACCCATAATGTCCAATAAAGCACCAAATTTTGATTCTTCTTTTAATAAACGTGCCAAAAATCCGTCAACACCATCTAGTGCAAATGCAATAATCGTTAAAACCAACGCCCAAATGTAAGCTATTGTATTACCTTCACACGCATAAATCAAATATGCTGCATAAAACATTATAAATATTCTAAATATAGATACAAAATTTGCCATTAAATTAACTCCTTATAAATGTTGTTTTACTCTTGATAAACCAAAATCCACTTCATCAAGTTTTTTGGCTCTTTCACCTAACATAACTTTTTCAGCTTCTTCCAATACTTTAGTAACCATAAAACCGTTATCTCCGTCCGAACGTGCTTTTTTACCAGTTTCACAACAACTTACAAAGTGCTGACATTCTAACTTAAGTGGTTCGATTTCTAAATAATCTAAATTGATATTCTTTGTATTATCAGCAGTAAAATTATCGTAAACTGTCAATTTATGTTCAGGTAAAGTATCATCCAAAATCGCAGTAGCCTTTGTACCACGAACCAACAATTGAACGTGTTTTCTAGGTGTGATCCAACTATCAGAAATATGTCCGATTACGCCACCTTCAAACTCGATACCTAAATGAGTTATATCCATAATGTCATTTCTATCTGAAGAACTTCCTAAAGCTGAAATAACTCTTACAGGCTCTTTACCAATTACATAACTCATCATTGATACATCATGCGGTGCCAAATCCCACATAACACTTCTGTCGTTTTTAAAGTAGTTTACATTCAATCTGTCACTTTGAGCATAAACAATATCACCCAATACTCCATCTTCAATAAGCATTTTTAATCTGTTTACGGCTGGGTGATACAACAACAAGTGACCAACCATCAACACAAGACCTTTACTATCAGCCAAATCTTTCAATGCTTTTGCTTCTTCTGTAACTGTTGAAATAGGTTTTTCTACGTAAACATTTTTACCAGCTTCCAACATAGCCTTTACTATTTTAAAGTGAGTGTGACTTGGCGTAACAACTGCAACCGCAGTAATTTCAGGATTGTTAATGATATCATTAAAATCTCTTGTGATTTTTAAATCAGGGTACAATTCTCTGATTTTTGCAATATTATCATCATCAATATCACAAACCATTTCTAAAACATTAAGATTGTAGAAATTACGTACAATGTTTCTTCCCCATAGTCCACAGCCGATTACAGCTACCTTTTGTTGTGTCATTTTTATATCCCTTCTATTTTTGCTCTTTTAGTGAATTCAATCTTATTTGACGCATTTGTTCACAACGTTCCAAGAATAATTCTTTATCTTCTTCTGGAAATCTTGTTGCGAATTTTTCTATTAATTCTTCTGGTAATTCTGAATATCTTACCAACTTGTTCAAAATTTCGTCGTTTAATGGATATAGAGAACGATAATTTTTCAAAAATATCATTTTAGCCTCATTATCACCTAGCTTAGGATCATTAAACAACTTTTCACCCAACTTATATGTCAAATAATTTCGGTTAAAATAAACTGGTTTGTACTTTTTCATAACCAATCTGATTATCAAATCGAAATCTGCCATATATTTGAATTTCGTGTCAAAACCGTTTTCTTTTTCCA
>SUTY01000088.1 GCA_015152455.1 Cyanobacteria bacterium SIG32 | reverse complement strand
TTTGTCATATTGATCAAAGTATCCTTATCAGTTGTTGCTTTGTATTGAATATGCAAATTGTTATTGTTGTCAAATTTATAAATTACACTTGCCTGAACGTTTCCAGGATAACCACTTTCCATGTCTTTTTTCAAATATGTAAATTCAATTCCGTCTTTTAAAACATTTGCTTTCCAGTTTTTGACATCAAAGCCTTGGGTTCCACCGTGCGAATGTGATTTGCCGTTATCTTTGTTACATTCAAGATTGTATTCTTTTTCATTAATTGTGAATTTGCCGTCACTAATTTTATTTGCACAAGGACCTATTGTGCCACCTGCATGGCCTACGGGAGATTTTTCATAAGGAGTTACATTATCATAACCTTGGGTAACATCAATTAAATTTCCGTCTTTATCAGGAACTTTTATCCCTGTAATTGTAGCACCAAAAGTTGAAAGATTAACACTTGCACCATTTTTGTTTGTAATTGTATAAAGAATAGCTTCTTCATTTGTTTTTTCTATTTTGCCAAATGATTTTTTATCTATTTTTATTCCGTCAAAATTTACATCAATACTTTTTACAAAAGTATCCTGAATTGGTTGGTTTTGAACCGTATATTGAGGATTTACTATTTGTTGACGAATGCTATTTGTAAAAATATGCACATTATTAAAATCAATTGGCATAGAAAACTCCTTTTCGTATATTCTAACACATAAAAATGAAAATTTTTGCTTTAAAAGATTATTATTTTGTCGAATGTAAATTTCTAAAAATTATCGTTCAATAAAAGAGAAAGGAGATAGATATGTTTTATAATGTATTAAAAGCAAAAGATCTAGTAGATTTGGACCATGCAACCAAATTCGATAAAAATGTTCTATTAGAAAAAGACGGTTGCGGTCTTGTTGCAATGGCATTAAAAAAAGATGAAATTATTGATACACATACTTCAACAGAAGACGCCGCAGTTTATGTTATAGATGGTGAAATAGAAATTCATTTTAATGCAGAAAAATTTAAAATTGATAAAGGCGAAATTTTAATGTTCAAAAAAGATAGTGAACATAAAGTCCTTGCTTTAAAAGATAGTAAATTTTTAATATTCAAGGCATAAAAAAATCGGCATAAGCCGATTTTTTTAATTCATTTTTGCTGCCATTTCATCAAAGGCTCCGGCTAACTGTTCTAAAAATCCTGCATATTCTTCTTGAGTCGGTACTTTTGCTGTTTCTTTAATTGAAGTCGTGGCTTTTGACAAATCTCCACCAGGAATTTCTATTCTTTCAATTTTTTCATTTCCCATAGCTCGAGTTACTGATTCAATAACTGTTCCCTTTGGCGTTTCAGTATATACAGTTTTTCCAAATCCACCTGGTATATATTCTATGTGACCTTTAGTCCAGTTGCCAGCTTTGTCTTTATCATACCAAGCTACAAGTCTGTCTGTACCTTTTTCATATGTTTTCTTTGAAAGACTACCGTCTTGTGATCTTGTAATTACACGATCAAATTTTTGATTAAACCATTCTACAAATTTTTCACGCTTTGCTCTAAGAGCTTTTGCTGCTATCTCAGCCTTCATTTTAGCTGATTGTTCAGGAGTTCTGCTAGCAATAACACTTCCGTCTAAATAGCCGCCGTTTTCATTTTTCCATTTACCTTTATATAATCTAAAAGATGTAAAAGTATCATCTGAGTCAGCTATATAACGATACATTGTGCCATCTTGTTTTACGACATCTTTTATCTTGCCACTAGCAAGTTTTGTTTCGGTTATTTCGGTACCTGTTTTTGGTAAAACTGTTCTTACGTACTCATCAGTTTCTTTTACCCATTTAAAATTATTTTTGCTAGTTAACACACCTTTTGTGTCTTTTAATAAAACTTTTTTAAAACCTTTAAAACGTAAACCTAACGCTTGAAATTTTGAAATCATGTTAAAATCTCCACACTATACACCTTTGATTACTTAAAAAAATAAATCGGTAAATTATTGCCAAAATAATTTCAATTGTTTACAAATATTAAAATAGCTTTCCTTCAAGATATTGTTTCAGAGTCTTTCTAATACCATTTTTAGTATAGTATTTTTTTTCAATATATAAATATTCACTCTGTTTTGTATCAACTATGTACAAGGCTGGTTGTTTAAGATTTGGAGGCTGAAAATATTCCACAAATTCGTTATTTTCAGGCATTTTTGTGTTTATAATACAAAAATTGAAATCGTTACCAAATTCTTTGTCAACCATTTCGCCAATAGGAATAAATCTAACCATAGTGTGAGCGTATTTTGTATTACCCATTACCAATAAAAATGGTTTTTGACCATTCATTGCTTGTTCAAAAGATTTCCCATAATAGGGTCTGTTTAAAAACGCTTCCAAATCAAAATCTTTTGGAATTTGCAAAGCATGGCAACTATTAGCTATAAATAGTATAAATAATGTTATAATTATCTTTTTCATAAATACATTTTATCACAAATTTGTTACATCTTTTTAATTTTATATTTTATGATATACTTAATCTATGGAAAATAAGAAGATAAAAATAGGCTTAATCGGTTTAGGAACAGTTGGTTCAGGAGTTTTCAAAACATTATCGGATTTTGAGAATGTTGAAGTCGTAAAAATTGCAGTTAAAAACAAAAACAAACAACGCAACATTCCAAATCTTGATGAAAGCATTGTAACCGACAATGCATATGAAGTTGTGAACAATCCTGAAATAGATATAGTTGTGGAACTTATCGGTGGCACAAATCCTGCTTTTGATTTGATAAAAACAGCTATTGAAAATGGCAAGCATATCGTTACTGCAAATAAAGAACTTCTTGCAAAACATGGTGAAGAATTGTTCAATTTTGCAGAACAACATAACAAAGTCGTTTTATATGAAGCTGCCATTGCAGGTGGTATCCCAATTATTATGCCAATCAAAACAATTTTGGCAGGGAATAAAATCAACAAAATTGAAGCTATCTTGAATGGTACTACAAATTATATTTTGACTAAAATGGATGTTCAACACTCATCATATAGTGATGTTTTGAAAGAAGCTCAAGAATTAGGATATGCTGAAACCGATCCTACAGGCGACGTTGAAGGGTTTGATGCAGCATATAAAATTACAACTCTTGCGACTTTAGCATTCAAAAAAAGAGTTAAAATCGAAAATGTTTATAAAGAAGGTATAACAAAAGTTCGTGCAGAAGATATGAAAGCTGCAAACGATTTGGGTTATAAAATCAAACTTATTGCATCAGCAAAACTTGATGAACAAGGTAGAGCAGATGTTCGAGTTCACCCAATGTTGATTTCAAAAAAATCAACACTTGCACATATTGATTATGTAACTAATGCGGTGAGTTTAACTGGTCATCCTTTAGGCAGTATTACACTTTCTGGTCCAGGGGCTGGAGAATTCCCAACCGCAAGTTCTGTTGTTGGTGATATTTTGGCAATAGTTAAAGAACTTGGCACAACTGATTATTTATTACCAATGATGAGATGTGATCACCACGAAACCGCTGAATTTATTCCTGTTTCTGAAACAGAAAATAAATATTATCTTTCACTTGATGCAAAAAATAACAAAGGTGTAATCGGCAATATCGGAAATATTTGCGCAGAATACAATATTAGCTTAGAAAGTATTGTACAAAAAAATGTTTCTGAAAATAATACTGCAGATATCACCGTTATCACAGAAATTTGCAAAGAAAAAGATATGCAAGGAGCCGTAAAAGCATTTGAAACAAGTGAATTTATAAATAAAGTTAATAGTTTAATAAGAGTTCAAGGATAAAATTATGTACTATCAAGGATTAATTAACAAATACAGAGAATACTTACCAGTAACAGATTCAACACCTATCGTTACACTTAACGAAGGTAATACTCCTTTGATTAAAGCTGAAAATTTAGCTAAAAAGATTGGAGTAGATGCAGAAATTTACTTAAAATTTGAAGGTTGCAACCCAACAGGAAGTTTCAAAGACCGTGGTATGACTATGGCTGTAACCAAAGCTAAAGAAGCAGGTTCAGGTGCAATTATTTGTGCTTCAACAGGGAACACTTCTGCTTCTGCAGCAGCATATGGTGCTAAAGCCGAATTAAAAACATATGTTTTAATTCCGGATGGATATATTGCTTTAGGCAAACTTTCACAAGCAATGATGTATGGTGCTGAAATTATCGCAATTCAAGGAAACTTTGACGAAGCGTTGGAAATGGTTAGAAAAATTTCAGAAAACTATCCAATAACTTTGGTAAACTCAGTTAACCCATACAGAATTGAAGGTCAAAAAACAGGTGCTTTTGAAATTATAGAAGCCCTTGGTCAAGCTCCTGACTACCACTTTATACCTGTTGGAAATGCAGGAAACATCACTGCTTACTGGAAAGGTTATAAAGAATGGCACAAACTTGGAAAAATTAAAGAATTACCAAAAATGATGGGATTTGAAGCTGAAGGTGCCGCAGCAATTGTTAAAGGCGAAAGAATTATGAAGCCTGAAACATTAGCTACCGCAATCAGAATCGGAAACCCTGCAAGCTGGAAACAAGCAGAAGCTGCTCGTGATGAAAGCAATGGTATGATTAATTTCGTAACTGATGAGGAAATCGTAAAGGCTTATAAACTCATAGCTTCGACAGAAGGTGTTTTGGCAGAACCAGCATCAGCTGCATCAGTTGCAGGGTTGATAAAAGTTAAAGATCAAATCAAATCAGGCTCAAAAATAGTTTGTATCTTAACAGGAAATGGTTTGAAAGATCCTGACAATGCCATAAAATATTCAAATGCAGATGTTAAGAAAACTTCTGCTGAATTAAACGATATTCTTAAAGTTATGAATATTTAATTCATAAACAATTTTATGTTATAATCCTGCTATGAAGAGATTTCTTTTAGCAGGATTATT
>SUTY01000087.1 GCA_015152455.1 Cyanobacteria bacterium SIG32 | reverse complement strand
TATTACAACTATGAAAGGTATCAATGGAGCAGAAATAAAATGACTCCTGTACAATACAGAAGTCATTTATTACTTGCCTCTTGATCCACCCTTTTTTCTTTGTCTAGTTTTTAGGGTTCAGTTCATTTCAACCTCCTTTTTTTATTATAAAGAACTTACATATAAATCAATATCTTTATCTGAAATCATTTCTGTCGTTGCAACTAGAATTTTCTTATCATCAAGTTTCAAACCTCCAATGATATTGTGTTCTTTTAGCTTTGCAAGCGTTTTGTCAGCATCAGCAACTTCAATAACAAATTCATTAAAGAAATTTTTGTTTAATGTTTTTATACCTTTTGCTGACAATTTTTCAGATAATTTGTGCGCTTGTTTTGCTGATAAATAGCCTGCTTGTTTAAAACCTTCTTCTCCCATAACGCTCAAATAAACCGTTGCACAAAGTCCTATCAACGCCTGATTTGAACAAATATTACTTGTAGCTTTTTCACGTTTAATGTGTTGTTCACGAGTTTGAATAGTCAAAGTAAAAGCCTGTTCGCCATCAGCATCAACTGTTCTGCCTGCAAGACGTCCTGGGATTTGACGCATGTATTTTTCTTTACAAGCCATAAATCCTGCAGAAGGTCCTCCATAGCTCATAGGAATACCCAAAGTTTGAATATCACCAACCATAATATCACATTCAACAGGTTTTAAAATTGAAAGAGTTGAAACATCTGTACAAACAACTAACAAAGTTTCTATTGGTTTAATATCTTCGATTTCACCATAGAAATTTGGAGTTTGTACTAACACACAAGAATATTCTGCAGTATTGGCAGGAATTTCGTCAAACCATTCAACATCTATAGAGTTTGCTTGGGTATATGTTTCAATAACTTTTTTGTACTCTGGATTTAGAGAGTTAGAAACAAGCACTTTATTTTGTTTTTTAATACGAACAGACATCAAGATTGCTTCAGCACAAGCCGTTGCCGCATCATAAACTGTTGCATTTGCTACATCCATGCCTGTTAATCGGCACATCATTGTTTGGAATTCGTACATAACTTGAAGTGTACCTTGTGAAATTTCAGGTTGATAAGGAGTATATGCCGTATTGAATTCAAATCTTTGAGCTATTTGAGAAATACATGCCGGTACAAACTTATTATAACAACCTGCACCTAAAAAACTGATATAATCAGTGTTATTTTTTTTAGCCAAAGACTTTACATAACGTTGGGTTTCAAGTTCACTCAACGCTTCTGCCAAATCTAAAGACTGCATACGAGCTTTTTCAGGAATTTGTTTGAACAAATCTTCCACACTATTTACGCCTATTTCAGCGCACATTTCCTTTTTCACTTCTTCATTATGTACTAAAAAATTATTCATTATTCCAAATCTTCTTTATAATCTGCATACTCTAATAAATCTGCCAATTCAGCATCAGCGCCTGTTTTTTCAATTTTAACTAGCCAACCTTTTTCATAACAATCTTCGTTAAGAATTTCAGGGGCATCTGTGATTTCTTCATTAACTTCCACGATTTTACCACTAATTGGCATATAAATTTCAGATGCTGCTTTTACAGATTCAATAGTAGCGAAAGTTTCACCTTTACTAAATTCTGCACCAACTTCAGGCAATTCAACAAAAACGATATCACCAAGTTGTTCGATAGCATAATCAGTCAATCCAATAATAAAATTTGCACCATCTTCTAACAAAAATTCGTGAGATTTTGTACATAAGATTTTTTCTGTAATACTCATTTATTTCTCCTTTTTAACTTTATTTCTTTTTGCGACAAAAGGTCTTTTTACAACCTCTGCATCATGTAATTTTTCTCTAATCATAACTTGAACAACCGCTCCTGCGCAAATTTCTTTAATATTTTTTACATAAGCCATTGCAATATTAGCATTCAACATAGGTGAAACACCGCCACTTGTTACAATTCCGACTTTTTCACCATTGTAATAAACTTCATATTCATGACGAGCAATTGATTTATCAAGCATTTTTATACCGATAAGTTTTTTAGTAGTGCCGTTTTCTACTTGTTCCATAATGACTTTTTTGCCGTTATATTCTTCAACTTTATCTTTTGGAACTGACCAAGACAAACCTGCTTCGATTGGCGTTGTTTGTTCATCTAGATCATTTCCGTACAAAGGAAGTGCAGCCTCAAGTCTTAAAGTATCACGTGCGCCCAAACCTATTGGCATTGTGTTAAATTCTTTGCCTTCTTCCAACAATTTATCCCATAAATATTCTGCATATTCATTAATCACTAGAAGTTCAAAACCATCTTCTCCTGTATAACCTGTTCTTGAAATATACATAGGAATATTTAATAAATTACTTTCAATGATTGTAAAAGATTCCTGATCTTCTGAGTAACCCAATTTACGCATTAAATCAATTGCCTTAGGACCTTGAACCGCAATCAATGATAAGTTGTGAGATTGGTTATCCAAATGTACGTCATAACCTTTTTGATTAATTGACATCCAGTTAATATCTTCATCTACTCTTGAAGCGTTACATATAACAAGATAAGTTTGGTCTTTAAGTTTATAAATAATTAAATCATCAATCAAACCACCCTGACGATTTGGAAGCTGACAATAAACAGCCTTACCGTCAGTTAACTTTGAAATATCCTGAGGTACAATTTTATTCAAAAATTCAACCGAATCTTTACCAACAACAAAAACTTCACCCATGTGCGACACATCAAATAAACCGATATTTTCACGCACATTTTTGTGTTCTTCAATAATTGATGTGTACTGAACAGGCATGTGCCAGCCTGCAAAATCTACCATCTTTGCACCTAGTGCAACGTGTTTGTCATGTAAATAAGTTTGTTTAACCATAATAAAATTCTCCCTCATACCTATTTTCTGATTATCTTAGTGAATTGTCAAGAACTTATTATAACTCTTGTAATTTTCTATACAATTCAATTTGTTTATCAGTCAAATCCTTAGGAATAATAATTTTAATTCTTGCGTTCAAATTCCCATACCCTCCACCTTTTTTAGGCAATCCAAGATCTTTTAGTCTTAGCATTTGACCTGTGGAAGTTTTAGGTGGAATTTTAATACCGATTTTGCCATGCAAAGTTTGGATATCTTTTTTACAACCTAAAACGGCTTCTGGTGGAGTAATTTCTATATCTTTAGTCAAATCTGTACCATTCAATTCATACTCATTATCTTTCATATTTAAAACCAAGTACAAATCACCTTTTTGACCGTAATCATCAGTTTTACCTTCACCTTTAACCCTAATTTTTTGACCTTCTTTTACGTCAACAGGTATTTTAACCTTAATAGATTTTTGTTCAGAGCGAACACCAGTTCCGCCGCACGCAGAACAAAAGCCATGAGGAGGACATTGCCTACAACGCTCCATTTGGTTAAATTTAACTGTTACAGGCTTTTGGTCAAACAAATCTTTTGCAGTTACATTAAAATTCATTGTAACGTCTAAGTCAGCACTTTTTTGAGGTTTGCGTTGAGTTCTTTGTTGCTGTGCTCCACCAAAATCAAAGCCGTCAAACCCTCCAAAACCACCTGTTTGTCTTGCTTGACCAGCACCCATCATATCTCCAAAAATAGAGCTAAAGAAATCGGAAAATCCTCCCATATCTTGTCCGCCAAAATTAAACCCTTGGAAACCTTGTCCACCACCAAAATTAAATTCAAATCCTGGAGGGGGAGTAAAATCAGCACCGCCTTGCCAATTTGAACCTAAACTATCATATCTTTGACGTTTTTGTTTATCGCCCAATACTTCATATGCTTCGTTTATATCTTTAAATTTTTCTTCTGCATCCTTTGTTTTATTAACATCAGGGTGATACTTTCTTGCTAATTTTCTATAAGCTGATTTAATTTCAGCATCACTCGCATCTTTTTTTATACCTAAAATCTCATAATAATCTTTGTATTTCATAGTTTTCTCCTATTATTATGATAATATAAAATCTTTTAAACAACTGAATAATTAATTATTTTTTAATAAAAAAATGCCCTCCGAAATACGGAAGGCATTTTTTGTTAATATTCTTTCAATTAGAACATCAAACCAGCTTCACGAGCTGCATCAGCCAAAGCTGCGATACGACCGTGATATAAGAATCCGCCACGATCGAATACTACACATTCAACACCTTTTTCTTTAGCTTTGTTAGCGATAGCTTCACCAACAACTTTTGCAGCGTCAATGTTACCACCGTGAGCTAATTTTTCTTTAAGGTCTTTGTCAACTGAAGATGCTGAACAAATTGTTACTTTGTTTTCATCATCAATTAATTGTGCGTAAATGTGTTTTGTACTTCTATAAACTGCCAATCTTGGGAACTCAGCTGTTCCTGAAAGTTTTGTTCTGATTGATCTGTGTCTTTTTTGCGTTAGTGGTTTTCTAGTTTTTTGTTTAATCATTTCTTTATCCTTTCGTTTTACCCAAACCTTCTTAAAGAACCACCTTTTAAGGGTTTATGTGGGCTTGTTATTATTTCTTACCTGCTTTACCAGCTTTACGTCTGATGTATTCACCTTCGTATTTTACACCTTTTCCTTTGTAAACTTCAGGTGGACGTTTGCCTCTGATTTCTGCAGCTACATCACCTACTGTTTGTTTGTTTGAACCTTTAACAGAGATTTTTGTGTTAGCTTCAACAGAAATTGTAATACCTGCTGGAGGTACAACTATTACAGGGTGTGAATAACCTAATGCTAGGTTAAGGTTGCTACCTTCCATATTTGCACGGTAACCAACACCAACGATTTCAAGTTTCTTTTCAAAACCGTTTTTAACACCATGTACTGCGTTCGCAATTAATGTTCTTGAAAGACCAAACAATGCGTTTGCTTCTTTTGTTTCTACGTTTCTAGAAACGATAATTTGATTTTCTTCTACTCTAACTGCGATTTCTGGACGAACTGTAACTGATTCTTCACCTAAAGGTCCTTTTACAGTAACGTTTTGTCCGTCTATTTTAACCTCAACGCCTTGAGGAATTTCGAT
>SUTY01000086.1 GCA_015152455.1 Cyanobacteria bacterium SIG32 | reverse complement strand
AGATAAACAATATGATTTAGATATTAAAAAGTTAGATACTGAACACAACGCTTTACAAACTGAATATGAATCTATCCAAGGTGTTATTCAGAAAAACGTTGACAGATCTTTCAAGGCTTTCTCTTAAAAAAAGACACCCAATACGGTGTCTTTTTTTATCTCTATATTGAAAATGTTTCAGGCTTTAGAGTTTCTGGTTTTACATTAGACTCTACTGAATGTTCTTCTACTATCTCTACCTGTAATTGATCCTCAGGGTTTACAACAACTGGAACAGGTGCTGCCTTAGGAGAACCCACAATTCCAGCGGTAGCATTAATCATTGCAGGATCAGGATTAGACTTAAGCCTGTTATAATCCGTCATAATTTTAGAAATAAATCTTTTTGTTTCTGCATAAGGAGGGACTGTATTGTTATAACGTTTTACATTCCCAGGACCTGCATTATATGCAGCCAATGCAAGTTCCATTGAGCCAAACATTTTATACATTTTTTGGTAGTACATAATACCACCACGAATATTATCGTTTAATGAATATGCGTTCAAACCCATTCTACTAGCTGTTGAAGGTAACAATTGAAACACTCCGACTGCACCGTGCGAACTTCTTGCTTCGTGTCTAAAACCTGATTCAGCTCTTGCAATACTTAATGCAATTGCAGGATCAACACCCATTTCAATAGAATGCTTTACTATCGTTGCTTTAACCGTATTTACGTCTGATGCCTGTACCTGAGCGAAAGACATACACACTACTGCAAGAATGAATAGTAATATTTTTTTCAAAATGTAATCCTCTGGTTGTAAATTGTAATCCTCAAAGTATTCCTAAACCCCATTTTAAGTGTCTAAATAACAACTTTTCGGAATGAACTATCCACATCATATTACAAAAAATTTCAAATTTCAAGTCAATGGATATATTCCTTTATTTTTATGTTAAAATGAAACTTGTAAAAATAAATTAATGAGGAAAAAATATGGAAAAGAAAAATTTAGCAACTATAGGTGTATTCGGCGGATCAGGATTTTATAAATTCTTAGACGATATTGAAGAAATAAGAGTTGAAACACCTTATGGAATGCCAAGTGATAATATATTCTTAGGCAAAATCGGTCAACATAAAGTTGCATTTATGCCAAGACACGGTCGTAACCATACTATTTTGCCTCATTTGATTAATTACAGAGCCAACGTCTGGGCAATGAAATCTATAGGTTGTGAAAGAGTAATCTCACCTTGCGCAGCAGGTAGCTTACAAAAACACGTAAAACCAGGTGATTTTGTTATTTGTGATCAATTTGTTGACTGGACTGACGGAAGAAAATCGACTTTCTTTGAAGGACCTATCGTAACTCACCCTTCTGCAGCTGATCCATATTGCCCTGAACTTAGAAAATTGGCTATTGAAGAAGGTAAAAAACTAGGTATTAATATTCATGAAACTGGTACTGTTGTTGTAATTAACGGTCCAAGATTTTCAACAAAAGCAGAATCTAAATTCTTTACTAACCAAGGTTGGGAAGTTATCAATATGTCAGCATTCCCTGAAGCATACTTGGTAAAAGAAATGGATATGTGTCCATTAAATATTTCTCTAATTACAGACCACGATGCAGGACTTGTTGGTGATGTACCTCCAGTTTCTCATCACGCTGTTATGGAAATATTCAACAGTAATGTTGCAAACCTTAAAAACTTATTGTTCAATATGATTGAAAATATTCCAACTGAAAGAAAAGAATGCGAGTGTGCATTAACTAAAAAACATTCACAACTATAGGAGATAATTAATGATAGGAATTGTTCACGGTGTAAACAACATATTTAATTTATACTTTTTCTTAATTATTTTAAGAATATTTTTAACCTGGATTCCAAATATTCAATGGGAAAATCAACCTTGGAAAACAATTCGTGAAATAACTGATATCTACTTGAACCTTTTCAGAAGAGTTATTCCACCATTCAATGGGCTTGATTTTTCTCCAATTGTTGCATTAATTGTTTTGCAAATTGTGCAACAACTGGTTGTGTTTGTCTTAGCTAAATTATTATTTGTGTAAGGTGATTTATGAAAATTATAATTTTTGGAGCTACAGAAGTTGGTTGTTTATTAGCAACAGAGTTTTTTGAAGATCACGATATAACAATTATCGACAAAGAAGAAAACCGAACTGATGAATTCAACAAACTTGATATTAGTTTTATTCAAGGTAATGCTTCAGATATTGAAGTTCTCAAAAAAGCTGATATTAAAAATGCAGATGTTTTTATAGCCTGTACGACAATAGATGAAGCCAATATAGTTGCTTGTCTTGCAGCAAAAAAAATAAGCGGAATAAGAACAATCTGTTTTGTAGGTAAAGAAGAATATAAAAACGCCTTAAGTATGGAACGTAACGAAGGGTATTTGTGCGATTTCTTTATTGACTATATAATCTGGCCTGAAGAACTTTTAACCGAAGATATTTTCAGAATTGTGACAGTTTCACACGCACTTGATGTCGAAAATTTTGCGGACGGAAAAGCAAGACTTTTAGAATACAAAGTTGAACCTGAATTACCAATAGTAAATAAAAAAATCCGAGAAATCGGATTTACAAAAGACACTGTAATTGTCGGATTAACAAGAGAAGGTCAATTATTTATACCTAACGGTGAAACTGAAATTTTAGCTGAAGACAAATTAATTTTTATGGGAACACCACATTCTCTAGACATTTTAGCTGGTACATTCTTCCACAGAAAAGAACTGGTTAAATCCGTTGCGATTATCGGTGGCGGCAATGTGGGTGCAATGCTTGCAAAATACCTTGATGACGTAAAAATAAAAACCAAAATTATTGAAAAAAACTATGAACGTTGCCAAGCATTATCAGAAAGTCTTGAACACGCACTTGTAATTCACGGTGATGGAACAAATTTAAAAATTCTTGATGAAGAAGAAATCGGCTCCAGCGACGTAGTTATTAGTGTTACAAATAATGATGAAAGAAATCTTTTATGTTCACTTCTTTGTAAACAACTTGGCGTTAAGCGAGTTATTTCAAGAGTTTCTAAAGTATTAAATATACCATTATTTGAAAAAGTAGGTATAGACGTTGCAATTTCACCAAAAAATTCAGCGATAAATGAAGTTAAAAATGATTTAGAAGAAAACAATGTAGATATTCTTGCCACTGTTGAACAAGGACAAGGTGAAGTCTTAGAAATTTGTGTTAAAGAAGATTTTAACGACAAACTTGTTATGGATGTAAAATTCCCAGCACGTGCCATTATCGGAGTTATACAAAGAAAAAATCAAGTTATAATCCCTAAAGGTAACACTCAAATAAAAACCAGTGACGTGCTAATTATATTCGCAAAAGCTGAAGATGCAGAACTTATTAAGGAATATTTTGGATAATGCGTTTAAATTATTTATCATATGCAATAGGACTTGTAATGTTATATGCTGGATTGGTTTTACTAATACCAGTATCTGTTGCTTTGTATTATAATGATTATTTTTCAGTCATATCATTTTTATCAGCAGGAATTCTATCATCAATTTTAGGATTCGGAATAAGAAAATTAACACCCAACCCTGTTGAAAACTTAAATGACATTAAAAAATCTGAGGCATTATTTATTGTTGCAATCTCTTGGGTTGTATTCTGTCTAATAGCCGCAGTTCCTTTTTTATGGTACGGATTTTCTCCAATAAATGCAATGTTTGAAGCAACTTCAGGCTTTACAACTACGGGTGCTACAATTTTAACCCATTTTGATTATCCAAAAGCAATGTTTTTCTGGAGATCATTTACCCAATGGATAGGTGGTATGGGCATAATTGTCTTGTTCATTGCAGTTCTTCCACAATTTGCAGTTGCTGGACGTCAGATGTTCTTTGCGGAAGCTCCAGGGCCAACAGAAGACAAGTTATCTCCAAGAATTAGAAATACGGCATCAGCTTTATGGGTTGTATATTTAGGCTTAACTATTTTAGCCGCAGTATTATTACATTTTGCTGGGATGCCAAAATTTGATGCAGTTTGTAATGCGATGTCAACACTTTCTGCTGGAGGATTTTCGCCTAACGCTCAAAGTATTACAGGTTATAACTCTAATTTAATTAACTGGATTATAATTGCGTTTATGTTTTTTGCAGGTGCAAGTTTTATATTACAACTAAGAGTAATTACTCAAAAAAATCCGCTATTATTATTTAAAAGCGAAGAATTTAGAGCTTACACTTATACAATATTAACTCTGTCTGCAATAATTGCACTTATACTATATTTTAATAATAACTACACAAGTTTTGATGCTATAACAGCTTCATTATATCAAGTAATAAGTATCTCTACTTCAACAGGCAGTTCAAGTGTGGATTATCAACAATGGGGATTTAGTGCAAAAATAATTTTATTCATTGCAATGTTTACCGGATCCTGCGCAGGTTCTGCTGGTGGCGGAATCAAGATGACTCGTTGGCTTTTAGTTTTCAAATCAATGAAAGCTGAATTATTCAAAATACTTCACCCTAATGCGGTTACTAACATTAAAATAGATAATACGATTATCCAACCAGAAATTGTAAGACAAGTTGTAGTCTTTATATTTTTCTATTTCTTTTTGTTTGGAATTTCTTCTATTTTAATCGCTATAATAGAACAAGATGCCGTCATTGGTTTAACAGGCGCAATTACATCATTGGGTGATATCGGTCCAGGCTTAGGTGGAACAATCGGACCTATGGGTAATTATGACAGTTTGCATTTTGGTACTAAATTAATTTATATTATCAATATGCTAGTTGGTCGTTTAGAATTAATTCCGTTTTTAGTGTTTTTACAAAAAGATTTTTGGACAATAAAACAAAATTAATTTATATAAATGATTAAAATGAACAAAAATTATGATTAAATCGTTGTATAATCATAAGGCGATTTTGAGGATAATTAATTTTGCATTTTAATATAAAAAAAATTATAACTTTAGCTCTGTCTTTCACATTAATGACAGGACTTTCTGCGTTCGCAATTGAAGAAATAAAAATTGAAAAAGACAGTAGTTTATCACTGAATGATTGTATCAAAATTGCATTACAAAACA
>SUTY01000006.1 GCA_015152455.1 Cyanobacteria bacterium SIG32 | reverse complement strand
ACATGACAAAAGTTAAAAAAGCTAAACACTTTGGACAAGATGAATGGGGTACAGAAATTATTGGTACACAATTTGCTAATGGTACTACTGCACTAATTGCATATAATCCAAAATGTTCTCAAGATCCTTATTCAAATACAATTACAGGTGGAGATTGTTTGGCTATTCTATATGATACAACAGGATACAAAACACCTAATACGAGTGGTAAAGACCTACGTGCTAATGGAAACGTAACCAAAGTAGGTGGTTCATCTTGTGCGTTTGAAATAGACGGTACATGTTTTGGTATGCCGTTCCAAGCTAATTCAGCACACACATGGAACGCTTGCAAGCATAGTAAATATACATCAACAGACGCAGAAGACCAAGCATACATGCAAAAATATGGACTTGACTACTGCTGGCCAGGCGACGACTACTTTGCAAAAGCAGCAGAAACATGTGGTGGTACATCTAAAATGGCACAGATGTCAGATTTAGCTACAATAGCAAATTATTTATATGACACTGACATTGTTGGAGAAAAAACCAGCAACGGCTCAATCTATGATGGTAATACTATCGCATTCAACCCAACTAAAGGATCTTCTCTAGGCTTTCCTAGCCCTTCGTTCTTGGTTTTGTCAGGCGAGGAGGATTCTTCTTATAAGTACGCCGCATACGCCCGCTACTTCTACTCCGGCGGTACGGAATGGTACGACGGCAACCGCAGCTACAGCAGTCTGTGGGCGGTTTGCTTAGGTGATTAATTATATATATCTATAAAAATTCATATTATAAAGAGGCTATTTAATAGCCTCTTTTTTTATTTTGTGTTATAATTTAAACGAACATTAGAAGTGTATAACAAATAGACGCAAGAGCGTCAGGAAGGAAAAAATTATGACTATTCCAGAAACAAAAAGTTTCCAAATAGAAATCGGTGGCAAAACCGTTACTATTGAAACTGGAAAGTATGCACAATCAACTAATGGTTCTGTTACAGTAAGATGTGGCGACACAATGTTATTCGTTCACTGTGTTGTTTCTAAAGAACCACGTGTGGGTATCGACTTTTTCCCATTGTTGATTGATTATGAAGAAAGAATGTCTTCAATTGGACGTATCCCTGGCGGTTACAACCGTTCAGAAGGAAAAGCTAGTGACAAAGCTATTTTGATTTCTCGTTTAATCGACAGACCTATCAGACCTCTTTTCCCTAAAGGATACAGAAATGATATACAAATCGTAGCTCAGTTATTCAGCTACGACCAACAAAATCAGCCTGATACTTTGGCAATGTTAGGTGCTTCAACTGCATTAATGTTGACAGGCGCACCTTTTGAAGGTCCTATCGGTGCGGTTAGAGTTTCTAAAGACGAAAACGGCAACTTAATCGCTAACCCAACTCACCAACAAGCTGACAAATCAGACTTGGATATCGTTGTTGCTGGTACACACGATAGCGTTATTATGGTTGAAGCTGGTTGCAAATTCGTTACAGAAGACGATATTATGAACGCAGTTGAATTTGCTCAAGTTGAAATCGCTAAACAATGCGAAGCTCAAGTTGAATTTGCAAAACAATGTGGTATTGAAAGAGAAGAATTCGTAAACCCTTACGATACAACTGAACTTAAAAATATCATTCACGAAACTGCTCACGATATGATTTTCGACGCATATCACAACTTTGACAGAACTTATCGTCAAGAAAAACTTGAAGAAGCTAAAAAACTTGTTAAAGAAAAAATTGATGCGTTACCTGAAGATCACTATATTAAACAAATTATTGAAGAAACAGGTATCGACTTTGTTGCAGAAGAATTCAAAAACGCAGAAAAGAAAATTATGCGTACAATGATTCTTGACGAAGGCGTTCGTGCTGATGGAAGAAAACCTCATGATGTTCGTCCTATCTGGTGCGAAGTGGGTGTTATTCCTAGAGCACACGGTTCAGCTGTATTTACAAGAGGTCAAACTCAAGTATTATCAGTTGCAACACTTGCAGGTCCTGCGATGAAACAAGAACTTGACGGTGTTGATCCTGAAACTGCAAAAACTTATATGCACAAATACATCTTCCCAGGATTCTCAGTTGGTGAAGTTAAACCTCTTAGAGGCCCTGGCAGACGTGAAGTTGGTCACGGTAACTTGGCTGAAAGAGCTAACGTTCCTGCACTTCCATCTCAAGAAGAATTCGGTTATACAATCCGTGTAACTTCAGATGTATTGGAATCTAACGGTTCTACATCAATGGCATCAACTTGCGGTTCTTCAATGGCATTGATGAACGCAGGTGTACCTGTTAAATGTATGATCGGTGGTGTTGCAATGGGTATGATTACTGAAGAAGGCAAAGAACCTGTTGTATTAACAGACATACAAGGTATTGAAGACTTCTTGGGTGATATGGACTTCAAAGTTACAGGTAATGATGACGGTATCACAGCTTTACAAATGGATATGAAAGCAAAAGGTATTGCTAACGATACATTACGTCGTGCATTAGCTCAGGCTAAAGAAGGCAGACTACATATCTTAGGCGAAATGAGAAAAGCAATCACTGAACCTGGACCAATGTCACCATTTGCACCAAGCATTACAACAATGACAATTCCAACAGAAGATATCGGAACAGTTATCGGACCTGGCGGAAAACAAATCAGAGCTATCATTGATGCTTCAGGTGCTGAAATCGATATCCAAGATTCAGGTGTTGTAACTATCACATCTAACGATCAAGAAGGTGCAGAAATCGCTAAAAGAATGATTAAAGAACTTACTTTCAAACCAGAAGTTGGTATGATTTTGAAAGGTAAAGTTGTAAGAATTATTCCTATCGGTGCTTTCGTTGAATTAGGCGGTGGTAAAGACGGTATGGTTCATATTTCTCAAGTTTGCAACGAAAGAATTGAAACTATCGAACCACACTTGAATATCGGTGATGAAGCTATCGTTAAAATCATAAAAATTGACGAAAAAGGCAGAGTTAACCTAACAATCAAAGGTGTAACCGACGAAGAAAAAGCACAATTTAATTAATGTGCTTAAATTATAACACTTAAGAACCTGCCATTTGGCAGGTTCTTTTTATATATAAGGTGTCGATTATTTTTTATAAACGTCTTTTAAAGCATTCGCTCCAAAAATTCTAAACTGCATCATTGATTCATATAGTGTTGGATCATATGGTTTAATATATTTATTCAAAATATCAGCATCCATACAAACAACAAGTTTAAAGAAGTCAGGATCGTTGTGAATTATATCAATAACAAGTTTATATAATCTTGCATCTTTAACTTTTTTATCGACATTTTTGTCCAAGAAACATCTCATATCAGAATTTTCACTTGTAATATAATGTCTTTGTAACAATGATGTTAAAATACTTCTGACTTCAGGATATTTTCTGACTGTTGCCATTGCTGCATCATAAATATGTCCGATAGATTCTTCATTTCTTCCAATGATAGAACCCAAGTCAAGTTTTAATAATTCATTTACAACATTAAATGTGATTTTTCTTGATTCAGTTGTTGTCAATGGAGTTCTATAAAAAGAAGCTCTTGAATCCAAAAATCTTTGTTGCTCTTTTGTTAGAGGTTCGCCACCTAGAAGCAAATCTAATGCTACACCCATAGATGAAGTATCCAGACATGCTGTATTAATACCATGATATCCTTCTAGATCGTCTGATATTCTTTTTTCCAGCATAGTTAATATTTCTTCGTTGTCATCAATATCAAATGATTCAGGAATTAAACCTTCTGATTTTAAATCTGCAAATCTAATAGCAGCTAATTCCCTAAAAGTCTTTTGATCAGGTAAAGGAGTTGCAAAAATCAATTCAATTAACGCTTGATCCGCAGAACGTACTAAAGATTTATTCTTCATGTCAAATTCTCTGTGAATATTTTTACCTAATTCTTCTACTTCCTCATGAGTCATAAATTCATCTTTCAGATCTTCATTCATTTTTGCTTTTAAATCATCATCTGCTTCTTGAGGAGTGTCACCTTTATATTCACTTACAGTAAAATCACCCATTTTATCTGCATAAAATAAAGATAATAAGTATTTATCAGTTACACTTTGGTGTTCCATAAAGAATTTTTTATATTTAGATTTGAATGATGTTGGCATATACATCAATTCTCTATCTAATTTGTTGTTCATCATTTCTGGGAAGTTCGCAACAATTGAAACAGGTGTTCCATCTGATAATGTAAATTTATAAATTTTTGCACCTTTTTTAGCAGATTCACTTTCCAGCATTTCATCATAAGTCAATGGTTTTGCTTGTTCTGCAGCAGCTTTAGCCTTTTCTTCAGCCTGTAAAATAGCTTCAGCCTGGCGAGATAATTCTTCCATTTTTCTTGCTTCTTCAGCTTGTCGTGCAGCTTCTGCTCTAGCTTCGGCACGAAGTTTTCTGTTTTCTTCGTTTTTAGCTGTAATCGATTCAGCAAGAGTTAATAAATCTCTAAATTCAGGAGAATCACCATCTTCACCGTATGCTTTATCAAAATCGGCAATAACTTCACTCATAGCTTTTGAGTAATTTATTCTATGTTGTTGATGTGCTTTCCAGAAGCGACTTAGAGCCAAATCTTTATCTTTTTTAGGCGCTGAACTTTGCATGTATTCAGGATCGCCATAAACTTTTTCAAAGAATGCAGCCATTTTGCCTGCGTGATCAACTTTATCTTGAGCAATAGTTACTATCTCACCAAAATAATTGTGGAACACAGAGGCTTCTCTGCCGACTTTCATTTTTTCAAGCCAAGCATTGCGTTCAGCATCAGTCATATTAGCGTGCCAGTTGACCATAGCTTCGGATAATCTTTTGCGTTCTACGAAACTTAAAGGCTGACGTTTTTTCTTTAGTGGTGCAGATTCAACGGCAGAAGCTGAATGAGATCTGTCACCAGTTTGCACTCTTTCTGCTGTAGTTCTAGGGATATAGACATAAGGGAAATCTTCACGAGTTGCAATAAAAGATTTCCAGAAAGGTTTTTCAGGGAATCTTATGCCAAATGCTGCGTAATCTTGTGGTCTAATGTCGTAGCTTTTGTAATGTACACTTACATCACGAGCAAAATCTTTATTAATTTCTTTTAGAGTTTTACCTTCAAGATAAATTTTCTTCAAGATATACATTCCTAAATCATCTTGACCGTTTTTGAATAAAGTTCTGTTGTTTGCTTTGTATTCTGGATCATCTTTAAGAAGATTAATCATACCTAACAAACCTTCACGAGATTTTTTATTAGGAGTTGATGAAAGGTTTGCAAATAAAGGTTCATCTGGAAACATTAGTTTAACTGTATCCAAATCTTTTGCAAAATTTATTTTCCCAAATGCTTCTTTCATTGCTTGTGCTGGAGGAATAGTACGTTTAAAATTGGTATCTACTCCTTCATAAATGTATTCATGAAGTGTTTTTGGCATATTTTTTTCGTTGAAATCTTGTTCGTAGAAGTTTTGAGGGGTTCTGAATAATCTTTCGCCAAAAGATACATTAAAATCTTGATATGCTACAGGAGAATACTCTTTTAATTGAGTATCTCTCGCAACTAATGGGGATGTAGTATTATCTTGTCTTTTATGTTTTGGGGTAAAATTTATAACGTTAAAACTTACTTGCATATTCTCTAAAAATCCTTTCAAGAGTTATTAAAATCAAACATTTTATTTTTTGCTACAAGGTTAATAAAATGTAACAAAATCAATATTTTATGGTATTATATATACAAACGGAGGTTTGAAATTATGTTTGATGTTATAACTATTGGTAGTGCAACAATGGATGTTTTTGTTGAATGCGAGGATGCAAACATTGTATCAGTCAGAAAAAAAGATTGTTGTACTGAATTTATGAGTTATCCTTATGGTTCAAAATTAGAAATATCTGATTTTGATTCTCAAGTTGGAGGTGGCGGAGTTAATACTGCCGTAAACTTTGCAAACCTTGGTTTTAGTACAAGTGCTATTTTTAAAATTGGTGATGATATTTATTCAAAAGGGATTTTAAAATCTTTTGAAGATCGAAAAGTTGATTTATCAAATATAATCCAAAACCCAAAAGTGAGTACAGGCTTTTCAATTATTTTAACAAGTTTTGAGGGTGATAGAACGGTTTTAGCACACCGTGGAGCTAATGCTCTTATCAGAGAAAAAGAAATCAATTTTGAAGCGATTAAAAACGCAAAACTTTTATATGTTGCTCCACTAAATGGAGAAAGCAATAGAGTTTTAGATGATATTGTAAACTTTGCAAAAGAAAACAATACGTTTGTATGCTTTAATGCTGGTTCTACAAGCATCAAAAAAGGATTTAACTTCTTGAAAAAAATTATTTCAACTGCTCAAATTGTTGTTATGAATAAAGAAGAAGCTATAATGGCTACAGGGGTACAAATACGCCCAGATACGAGAGATGTAAAATTTTCAGAACATTTAATTCACCCTGATTTAGTTGAAATATTCAAGAAAATACGAGTATCTGATTATCAGGTTATAGTTATTACTGATGGAGGAAATGGTGCATATGCATATGATGGTAAAAACTTCTATCACTGCCCAATTTTTGATGGACCTGTTGTATCTACTCTAGGTGCTGGAGATGCTTTTGCATCAACTTTTTGTGCAGCTTTACAAAGAACAGAACGCAATATTGGTAAATCATTAATGTACGCATCAGTTAACTCAGCAGGAGTTGTTTCACAATTTGGTGCAACTCAAGGTTTATTAACTTTTGACCAAATAGAAGAAAAGCTAAATCAAAACCCTCAATATCACTATGATGTTATTGAAGGATAGATTATTTAAAGGATGAGAAAAAGTCAGCAATTGTTATACCAAAACCTTTGCAGATGCTTTCAATTGTGGACATTTTGATGTCACGTTGTGCTTTTTCGGCATATGTAACGCAACTTTTAGACAATTCTGAATACCACGCAAGTTTTTCAGCAGTAAGATTTTTTTCTTTTCTAAGCTGTTTAATTCGTTCTGCAATTTTTTGATTTATATCCATTAATACCTCTTTGTTAATACCTTGACTTTAATACCAACATGTTTTATAATGGTTAACAAAGTTAGTACTAATATTGTTAACAAGAGAGGTTACAGGGGGTTATGAAAACAAATAAACATGCATTTACTCTGGCAGAAGTATTGATAACTTTAGCGATTATTGGTGTAGTTGCTACAATGACTATTCCAACATTGATGGCAGACTATAACCAAAAATCTTGGAACACTGCCTCATCTGTTTTTAATAGAAGGCTTGGTGAGGCTTTGGCTATGATGAATAGCACGTCCTCTTTAGCTGGTTATAATTCAACGGCTGATTTTGTTGAAGAATTGTCTAAACATATTAAAATTGTTAAAACTTGTGATAAGAATAATTTAACGGATTGTTTTATTGCTGAAATAGCGACAGGGGCAGATCCTGTAAAGACTTCAGATTTAAAGACTGCAAAAAATCTTTATTTTGATGGAGATTATGATACTGAAACTATGGGGGTAATGTTTGGTGATGGTACCAGTGCATTAATTGCATACAATAAAAATGTTATTCAAGATCCATTATCTAACCAGGTTGTGCGAATAACTGGTAATCGTGATAGTGTTGCTGTCAGTACAGATGCGATATCAATTCTGTATGATGTAAATGGTTTAAAATCTCCAAATGAATATGGTACAGGTAAAGATATCAAAGGTTTGAATGTAGAACTAAATATTGTACCTACAGTTTGTTCAAATGGTCTTTGTATTGCAAATATGGGTTTAAATTATAAGCCAGTTGATTGTTCAGATACAACTGGAAAGGATTATAAATATTGTGCAACATCTTCAGCTAATGCAACAGATTATTGGGCAGGTGCTAAGAAAAAATGTGCTGATATAGGAATGAGTTTACCAAGTGCTGGACGTACAAGCTATGGAGATTGTCCTGCTGATGCTGCAGCAAATACTCTTTGTGGTATTTACAATAACCGTACAACTTTTGGTGTGCCAGCTTCAAACTGGTATTGGACTGCATCAGAATACAGTGCTAAGGTGGCTTGGGGTATAGCTTTTGGGCGAGGAGCGGTAAGTACTTATTATAAGTATGACCAATACAACATAATTTGTGTAGATAATTAAGTTATTTGTTACTTAGAAAAATAAATTACATAAAACAACAGGAGGGGTTTAACCCTCTTTGTTGTATTAATGTTTTTGTGCTATAATTTTTACAGAGAGAGGGAATTATGGGATACAAAATTTTAGATAAAAAAGAAATCTGTCCAAATCAATTTGAAATTAAAATTGATGCACCTTACGTTGTTAGAAATGCAAAGGCTGGACAATTTATCATATTTAGAGCCGAAGAAAACGGCGAAAGAGTACCTTTAACCATTGCTGATGTTGATAAAGAAAAAGGTGAATTAACATTAGTATTTATGGCAGTTGGCTATTCAACAAAAAAACTTGCAGCATTAAATGTTGGTGAAGAGCTTGTTGATATTGTTGGACCTTTAGGGCAACCAACACACATCAAAAAATACGGTACCGTTGTTTGTTTAGCTGGTGGTTATGGTGCTGCGCCTTGTTATTTGATAGCAAAAGCATTCAAAGACGCTGGTAACAAAGTTTATATGATTATGGGTGCAAGAAACAAAGACCTTATTTTCTGGGCTGATAAAATGAAAGATGCTTGTACCGAATTATTTATTACAACAGATGACGGCACTATGGGCGAAAAAGGCTTTGTGACTGGTGTTTTGGAAGGCTTAATGAACCAGGAAAAAATTGATTATGCAATTGCAGTTGGTCCTATGCCAATGATGAGAGCTGTTGCAGAAATGACTCGTGGCACAGGAATTTACACAGAAGCAAGCATGAACCCAATTATGGTTGACGGAACTGGCATGTGTGGAGCATGCAGAGTTACTGTTGGTGGGGAAACTAAATTTGCTTGCGTTGACGGACCTGATTTTAATGCTCACGAAATAGATTTTGACGAAGTTATAAACAGAACTCGTATCTATAAAGACCAGGAACGCAAACGTTCTGAAAATTGTAATTTATTAAAACAAGCGGAGAAATAAATTATGGCAACAAAAAACGATATTCCATATTGCCCACTATTAAGTATCGGTACAAACGGTATTGATATGGTTTGCACTCAAGAAAGGTGTGCATGGTATATGGCTAATGTAAAAAAATGTTCAATGTATATAATGGGTTATAATGCCCTTATGGAAGCAAATAATAAGAAGAAACCAAACTAATGAAGATAGCTTTATGCGTAAAACAAGTTCCTGATACATCTGATATCAAATGGACAGAAAATAACACAATGCAAAGAGAAGGTGTTGAAAGTATTATCAACCCTTATGACGTTTATGCGACAGAATTGGCATTGAAATTAAAAGATAAATACAAAGCAGAAATAACCGCTTTTACAATGGGACCTCAACAGGCATCAAATATGCTTAGAGAAATAATTGCACTTGGCGTTGATGAAGGGGTATTAATCAGCGATAAAAAATTTGCTGGTGCGGACACTTTTGCTACAGGAAAAACAATTTCATCAGCAATTCAAAAAGCCTTACCTGATTTTGACTTAATTCTTTGTGGTCAATTTGCAATAGATGGCGATACCGCTCAAACAGGCCCTTGCATTGCAAGTTTGTTAAATATTCCACAAGTTACTTACGTAAAAGATATTACTGAAATTAAAAAAGGCGTAATAACGGCAACCAGAGTGCTTGATGACGGTATTGAAACGGTAAAAGTTCAAACACCTGCTTTGATGTGTGTATTGAAATCAGAATTTGAACCGTCAAGACCTCTTATTAATGGAATTATTAAAGCTCAGGAGGCTGAAATTAAAACCTTATCTTTGCAGGATTTGGAAATACAACCTGAAGATGTTGGTATCAAAGGTTCTCCAACCTATGTTTCAAAGGCTTTCAGACCTGAAATTAAACACTCTTGTGAAAAGTTTGATTGTCTTGAAAATGGCAAAGGCGCAGAAATTATTTTAAATAAACTAAAAGAAATCGGGGTGCATAATGGCTAGAGGAATACTTTTATACGCTGAAATGACACGCCAAGATTATGTTCATACTGTGTTTTTTGAACTAGCAAATAAAGCTAATGAATTGTCTTATAAACTTGATGGTGCTTCTGTAATGGCAGTTATAATGACAAAACCAGGCATTATTCAGAATTTAAAAGAAGGTTTTACAAATAGTGGTATTGATCAAGTTTTTGTATATGAAGATGAGAGATTTGAAAATTATTCAACAGAAACTTATACAAATTTAATTGTTAATTTGATAAAAGACGTTGCTCCTGAAATTTTCTTAATCGGAGCTACAAATCAAGGTAGAGATTTGGCGCCAAGAATTTCATCATCTTTAGGTACAGGGTTGACTGCAGATTGTATTGAGCTTGATATAAATGATAAAGGGCAACTTGCTGCAACTCGTCCGACTTTTGGTGGACAGTTGATGGCCACAATTTTGTGCAAAACAACACCACAAATGGCAACAGTAAGACCAAAAGTTTTAAAACCTGCAACCGAAAATAATTACAGAAATACCGATTTTGTTTATAAACTGATTAAAGATGAAGATTTTACCAACAATGTAAAACTTGTTGAATTTGTTCAGGGAATTGAAGATATTAAAAACGAGCTTGATTCTGCAGAAATAATAGTTGCCGGTGGCAAAGGTATGAAAAATGAAGACGGCTTTAAATTATTAAAAGAACTCGCCGAAGCCTTAGGTGGTACAGTTGGCGCAAGCCGTGGTGCTGTTGATATGGGCTTGGCTCATCATTCAATACAAGTCGGCCAAACTGGTAAAACCGTTTCTCCTAAACTTTATATTGCTTGTGGGATTTCAGGTGCTATTCAACATACTTGTGGAATTACAAATTCAGACCACATAATCGCTATTAATAATGATCCTGACGCACCAATTTTTGACGTTTCTGACACTGGTATTGTAGCAGATGTATTTGAAGTTATTCCTGAATTAATCAAGCTACTTAAAAAATAGTTTTGTAAATTAATTAATATAACTATGGTGCTTTCCTGTAAAGTTGATTGTTTAGCCAATGCTTGGAATGGTTTATTTGATGCTGTTGTTGATAGAAGATTATTGTTTGGCGAGGAAACTTATGTTCCTGAAAAATCATATACCCAGCCAATTAACGAAGCTGTCAGAAATTATAAAAAAGCTGCAACATCAGATAAAATGCTTGAATTAAGCATACAAAAAAATGAGCGCACAACGAGATGAAAATGTCGCAGATGCAATTTTAAAAGAAATTTACGCATAATAAATTTATGTTTATGATAAAATAATAAGGTCGAAAGACCTTATTATTTTTTTGTGATGAAAGGATTGTGGATATGACAAATAGAGTTGTAGTTGGTGCTCAATGGGGAGATGAAGGTAAAGCAAAACTTACTGATTTATTAGCTGAAAATGCTGATTTAATCATCAGATATCAAGGTGGTTGTAACGCAGGTCACACTGTTGTTGCACACGGTAAAACTTTCAAATTCCACTTAATACCATCAGGTATTTTATACAAAGGCAAAACTTGCTTAATTGGCAACGGCACAGTTATTTTGCCAGAATCATTCCAAGCTGAAATTGACGGTTTAAAAGCTGAAAATATCGATTTATCAGGATTAAAAGTCAGCCCACTCGCTTCAATTACAATGCCATGGCATACTGAAGTTGACGGTTATTCTGAATCAACTGCAACAAAAGGTAAAATCGGTACCACTAAAAAAGGTATCGGACCTACATATACAGATAAAATGCAAAGAATTGGCTTGAAAATTATGGATTTATATTCTCCAGAAGCCTTGTCTGAAAAATTAGACGTAATTTTGCCGATTAAAAATAAACAACTTAAAGAATTATACAACTTAAAAACATACACCAAAGAAGAAGTTTTAGCACTTTGTGAAAAATATGCTGAAATATTCAGACCATTCGTTTGTTTTGATTGGCAAGAAATGCTAAGAGATGCCAAAAGAGCTGGTAAAACTATTCTATTTGAAGGCGCTCAAGGTGTTATGTTAGACGTTGATTTTGGTACATATCCATTTGTAACAAGCTCAAATCCAGTTGGCGGTGGCGCTTGTACAGGTTCAGGTTATGGCCCTAAAATGGTTGATGAAGTTATTGGTGTTGCAAAAGCATACGTAACTCGTGTTGGTGAAGGTCCATTTGTTTCAGAATTAACAGATGAAATCGGTGAATCTATTCAAAAAATTGGTCATGAATTTGGCGTTACAACAGGACGTCCTAGACGTTGTGGCTGGTTTGATGCAGTTACTATGAAATACGCTTGCTTAGTTGGTGGCTTAACTTCAGTTGCATTAACTAAAATCGACGTATTTGATACTTTTGATGAAATTAAAGTTTGTACTGCATACAAAGACACTCGTGACGGTAAAATTTATAATGATTATCCAACTGACGTTTATATGCACAAATATTTAGAACCTGTATATGAAACACACAATGGCTGGAAACAAGATGTTACAGGGATTCGTGAATACAACAAATTACCTGAAAATTGTCGTAAATATCTAGAAAGACTTGAAGAAATTTTAGAAACTCCTATTTCTATTGTTTCAGTAGGTCCAGATAGAGAACAAACAATATTTAAGTAAATTAAATTTTACAAAGTGGCAATTTTTTCAAAAATGTGGTTTTTATAATAACATATGAAAATTTCATGAGGAGTTGCTATGCAAAAAATTAATAATATTGTAAATACAGAATACAAAAAAATTGATAAACAAAAACAAAATCAAGAACAAATACCTGCATTTACAGCACAAACAGAGGTTCAGCAGATTGAAAAACTGCCTAATGTAACCCCAACTTATAATGTAAAAACTCCAATTGGATATCAAAAAACAGAAGATATAAATTTGCCGTATGGTTTTAAAGGACATTGCTACAAACTTGCAAACGGTCAACGTGTTGTAATTGTTCCTCAAGAGGGGGTAACTTTGGTTAAAACGTACGTTGGAACTGGTGCAATGAACGAACCAGATAATGTTCGTGGTATTAGTCACTATATTGAGCATAATTTATTCAATGGTTCTGACGGACTTGAGGCTGGAGAATTTTTTGGCACAGTTAATAAAATGGGTGCAGAAACTAATGCTTCAACAAGTTTTGCCGTTACGGATTATTTTATTAGTTCAAATCTTTTAAAACAAGATGATTTAGAAAATAAAATCAGATTACATGCGTCTATGATTACGTCACCAAAATTTGCCATAGAAATGTTGGAAAAAGAAAAAGGCATAGTGAATTCAGAGATTAATATGTATCAAGGTTATGCCGATATGATTGGATTTAATAGAACTCTCAAAAACTTATTCAACATTCAAAGCACATCACCTGATTTAATTGCTGGTACAACAAATAATATTAACAATATAACAAGAGAAGATGTTGTTGATTATTATAACAACAACTATTACCCTGCAAACATGGTAACAGTTATCACAGGTGACGTTAACCCTGATGAAACAATGAAATTAATTTCCAAATACTTCAATAATACAAACAAAAACACTCATCCGAGAAAATTTGAGGACTTAAAACCTCTTGAAAAAACTGTTCGCCAGGATATTACAACAGACAAAACCAAAGCAACACAGATTTCAATGGGATTTGTTGGACCACAAAATAATGATACAAAATCAGGAGTTTACGCTGGAGCATTGTTTGAGTTACTAACAACTTCTACAACTGGAAGAATAAGCCAAGGTTTAAAACAATATGATACTCGTGCGCATATTTTTACAGAAAAAATTGGTAGCAGGCCAACTGATCCTACAGCAATAGTTTTTGAGGTGGAAACAAATGAGAAAAATTGTGAAAAAGTTCTGCAAGAGATGTTTAATCAAATACATTCTGTAATAACAAATCCGCCAACAGATGAAGAAATGCAAATAATTAAAAAATCAATGCTAAATGCACGTGCAAACCGATTTGAAAGTTCATTCGGAATTAATAGTGCTATTGGCAGTGCTTTACTTGATGGGAATATAGATACAATTACAGATTTTGAAAATATTGTCAATTCAATGACTAAAGATGATTTAGTGAACGCAGCAAAACAATTTTTAGACTTGAATAAAACTGCTATTACTGTTATGCACCCAGATAAATCAAAGGCCGATAACAACATTTCATTTACTGGAAACATGCAAAAACAAGCTATAAATCCAGATAACCTTTCTCGTTATACTTTGCATAATAACTTTGATGTTGTGTTGAATAATTCCAAAACAGATTTGGGCGCTTTTGATATAATATTTGATGTTCCAAACCGAATGAATAATATTAATCCAGCAACCCCAAGACTTTTACAAATTATGATTGAAGAAGGGACTAAAGATAAAACAGATTTAGAATTAGAAACTGAATTAAGCAAAGACGGTATAGCATTAGATATAACTGCAGCTTCTAATGGTTTTGTGGCGGTACACGGCAGATTTGCAGCTAATGATATGCAAAAAGCGCTTCAAACAACACAAGAAATTTTGCAAAATCCAAACTTTACACCAGAAAATTTTGAATATGCAAAAAACAAACTTCTAACAAAACTAGAAGTTCAAGAAAAATCAGCAGGTGATAAATTAAACAAAGAATTGTTCCCAAATCATCCAATTGGTAATACAAAAGAAGAAATTATAGAAGCTCTTAAATCTGTTACGCTGGATGATGTTAAAAATTTATACAATTATATTATGACATCTCCTCAAGGGCATATTGCAGTTTCTGCACCATTTGACAGACAACCTGAATTAAAAAATGTTGTATTCAATGAAGTAGGGAAATTCCCAACTGTACAAAAAAACACACCATATCTGGAAGACCTATATAGACCAATAACAGAAACCAAAGTTTTAACTGATACAGATACAAAAAATCAAGCAAGCATTGTACAAGCATATACCTATAAGGTTAATGGAAACATTAAAGACAGAGTTGCTATCAAATTAATGAATAATATTTTAGGTGGCAATACATCATCAAGATTGTTCAATGATCTTAGAGAAAAACAACAACTTGCATACAGTGTTGGTTCCGTTAGTCATTCAATAGGCAACATGGGTATGATTAAGTTAAATATTGGAACAACAACAGAAAATAAAGATACAAACGAAATAAGCTATGATAATGTACAAAAATCTATCGACGGTTTCAACAAACATATTCAAAGAATAACAACAGAAAAAGTTTCCGAAGCTGAACTTGAGGAAGCAAAATTGTACTATAAAAATGTTATCCTAAGCATGAATGAAACAAGTGAAGACAAAAATGCCTCAATTTCAGACGGTATGCAAGGATTTTATGGCCCATTAACTGATAATGAATTATTGAAAGTTGTTGATGAAATAACAGTTGATGATATTTATAACGCTGCAAACTACGTATTTGCAGGAAAACCTACATATTCGATCCTTGCAACTGAAAATACACTTAAAGCTAACGAAGAATACTTCAAAACATTAATCAAGTAATTCATACAAAGTTGAAGATTCTTGAACGCTAACATTGTTTTCAGGCACTTTTAAAACTCGTGCCTCAACTTTTCTGTTTGCATATTCTATTGTGATAATATCGCCGGCTTTAAGTTGTTTAGATGGTTTTGCCTGATTTCCGTTAACCAGTACTCTACCCATATCAGAAACTTCATTTGCAACTGTTCTGCGTTTTATTAATCGTGAAACTTTTAAAAATTTATCTAATCTCATAGAATTATTATATCATATTCATGCTATAATTTGATTATGAAGAAGGTTATTTTAACATTTTTATCTGTTTTATTATTACAAACTTGTGCTTTTGCCTTTGAAAGTGCCATAAAATTTGTTCAAGTAACAGATGTTCATTTTGAAGCAAATAAACCTTACAAAGTAAAAGTTTTGGAAGAAACTGTTAAAGACATAAACAGGTTAAAAAACCTTTCTTTTGTCGTGTTTACAGGCGACAACCTTAATAATCCAAATCCTGATGACTTAGACGATTTTGTTAAAATTATAAATAAATTAGAAGTTCCTTATTATATTGTGTTAGGCGATCATGATGTTGCTAAAAGTAAAAATCTTTCAAAAGATAGATATAGTGAAATAATTAGGGAAAATAATATATTGTGGCTTCGTAGAAGTTGGAACTATTCTTTTAAGAAAAAAGGTTATAAATTCTTAATTGTTGATGGAGCAAAAGAGGTTATACCTGGTTCTGTGGGATATTACAGAGCTGATACAAGAGAATGGTTAGACAAGCAGCTTGCTAAAAATTCAAAGCGTCCAGTCATTATATTCCAACACTATCCGATAATGGATATGAAGGAGTTCGGTACTGGTAAACTTAAAACACATAGAACATACCAACCTGAAAAATATTTTGAAATCCTAGATAAATACAATAATGTTTTAGCGGTTTTGTCTGGACATTTCCATGTAAATGCTGAAGAAATGAGAAATGGTGTTTATCATATAAGTACACCAACACTTTTAGGAACACCTCATCAATACAAAATCATTGATATAATTTCTAAAGAAGGATTATCCCCAATTATATACACTCAGCTAAAAGAGGTTGAAGTAGAATAGTTGCATTTTTCCTCAAATAATATTATAATTAATACTAACAATAATTGAGGTAAAATAAACGTAATGGAAGAGTCGGGAAATTTAGTTTTTAATTTATTTTTGATAGCCTTTTTGCTATTTTCAAATGGATTTTTTGTAGCAGCAGAGTTTGCAATGGTTAAGGTTAGAAAGACCAGAATTGAGCAGTTAGTTAAAGAAGGTGATTCTAATGCCAAAATTGCACTTGAAGCGGTTAAAGATCTTGATAAATTTATAGCAGCCGTTCAACTTGGTGTAACAATATCAAGTATCGGCTTAGGTTGGGTTGGCGAAAGCACTTTAGCAAGAATAATTGAACCAATATTTGTATTCTTGCCAGGAATAAGCCAAAATATCGCAACACACACAGTTTCTGTATCAATAGCATTTGCGTTGATTACATTCTTACACGTTGTTGTTGGCGAACTTATCCCAAAATCAATTGCTTTAGAATTTACAGAAAAAACTGCCTTAGTTATTGCAAAACCTATGCAGGCAATTACATGGGTATTTAATCCATTTATATGGTTATTGAATGGATTTGGTAATTTTTGCTTAAAACTAATGAACATACCTCATTCACATAAATCATCACTTGTTCACTCATCAGAAGAACTTGATATGCTAGTTGATGCAAGTTTTAACGGTGGTGTGTTGAATGAAACTGAAAAAGAAATGTTGCACAATGTATTCAAATTCTCAGATTTGACTGCTAAACAAGTTATGACACCAAGAACGGATATGGTTTGTGTTCCGCTTGACATGTCATTAGAAGAATTAAATCAAGTTGCAACAGAAAACCAATACACAAGATATCCAGTATATGACGAAGATATCGACCATATCACAGGTTTAATCCACGTAAAAGATTTATACAAACTCTCAATTGATGATACAGATTGCCCAATTTCAAGAATTCAGCGTGATATTTTGTTAGTTCCTGAAACAATTACAATGGATAATTTGGTTTTAGAATTCAAAAAATGCAAAGGTCAAATGGCAATTGTTATTGATGAATTTGGTGGTACCTCAGGTTTGATTACACTTGAAGACGTGTTGGAAGAAATATTTGGCGAAGTTCAAGACGAATTTGACGAAGATGAAGAAGAAGTTGATATTGTTGAAATCGAACCTAACAAATACGAAGCTAATGCCATGATGAGATTAGACGAATTGGCAGAATTCTTTAACCTTGATGAAGAAACTATTGATGACGAAGATATTGACACTATCGGTGGTCTGGTTGTTAAGTTATTAGGTAAAATTGCAGAAGTTGGAGATACAGCTTCAAGCCATAATTTGACATTTACTGTAAAAGAAATTGATGGTGCAAGAATCACAAAACTGGAAATTTTACAAGAAGAACAACAAGTTTCAGAACAAGTTAGTGAATAAGTAGGCTATTATGGTTTTAGAGAATAAATTAGGTATTACCAATTCATTTGAATTAGCACAAATAGAAGAAAAAATTAGCAAAATAAAAGCTCGTGAATTGTTTGAAAAGAAGATTTTAGACGATCTCGAAGTAGGAAAATTTGTGTCGTTAGCTAAAATTCATGAATATCTTTTTGGTGAAATATATTCATTTGCTGGAGAAATAAGGACCGTAAATATTGCAAAAGGTAATTTTAGATTTGCACCTGTAATGTATTTAAAATCAGCATTAGAACATATTGATGCCATGCCTCAATCTACATTCGACGAAATAATTGAAAAATATGTTGAAATGAATGTTGCGCATCCTTTTAGAGAAGGTAATGGTCGTAGTGCTAGAATTTGGTTAGATTTAATTCTTAAAAAAGAGCTTTCAATGGTTGTTGATTGGAGTACGGTTGATAAGGAAGATTATTTATCTTCAATGGAACGTAGTCCGATTAAAAGCCTAGAAATTAAAGAACTTTTGAGGAGTGCATTAACATCTGATATTAATAATCGTGAAGTGTTTATGAAAGGTCTGGATGCTAGTTATAACTATGAGGGGTATTTCACCTATAAAACGAGTGAATTATAGCGAATTTATATAGAAGCTAAGAAGTAGCTACTGGTGCTTTATGCACAAAACTTATTCAATTAAATAATTAAAAAATTCCTGAAGATTATAAACATCAATTCTAATAATTTATGTCAGTGTATTTTTTATTAAATAATCTACATCACTTTAATGAGATTTTGGTTAATTCATCTTTTTAGTTGATGTAGGGATCCAGATATTGTATAGAATAGAAATATATTGAACAATATTTGGGCGGATTAATGAGTCAAGATTTCGATTTTACATCATATAACAACATCAAAAGGCTTTCTGAAGAAGAGCTTGTTGCCTTGTGGGAAAAATATCTTAATGATAGAACCGACAAAGCATCTCGTGACGCTCTTATTGTTCAGTACATTTATTTAATCCGCTATGTTGTCGGTCGTGTTAAAGTTACATTGCCTACAACTATATCTGTTGAAGATATTGCCGGATATGGGGTTGAGGGGCTTATCAATGCAATTGAAAGATATTCGCCACAGAAGAATACCAGATTTGAAACATACGCCCTTATAAGAATTCGTGGGGCTATTTTGGATAGAATTCGTGCGCAGGACTTTTTGCCTAGAAGCGTTCGCCAAAAAATTAAAGTTCTAAAAGAAGCGCAAGAATATTTAAAACAACAACTTGGCAGAATGCCAACCACGCAAGAAATAGCTAACCACGTTGATATGGATCCTGAAAAAGTAAATCAATTATTATCAGAAGATGTAATTATTACTTCGCTTTACGAGAAAAAAGGCAGTGCTGAAGATAGCGTAGAAATCATTGACACTATCCAAGACACTAATAAATTAAATCCACAAGAAGAAGCTGAAGAGAAAAACGTTAAACAAGAATTGGAGAGGGCTTTGCAAAGATTACCAGAAAGAGAAAGAATGATCATGGTTCTTTACTATCAAGAAAACATGACACTTAAAGAAATAGGTGAAACTATTAGCATGTCAGAATCACGTGTTTGCCAACTACACGCTCAAGGTATTATGAAATTGAAAAATATCCTTAGTGAAAACCGTTCAACACGTATGCGTCAATCAATTGTAGCTTAACGACTTGCTTGATAATCCAGAATTACAAAATCTATTCGGTTATCCATTCCGATATTTTCTGAAACATTTCCCATAAACGGCATAAATTCACCAAATCCAACTATAAAAATTTTTTCAGGTGAAACTTTTTTGCACCGCATCAAATATTTTGAGATATTATTTGCCCTTGCTAGAGATAATTCCCAATTGTGATTATAAATTGAATTTTTAGAATCTATATCTTTTGTATGCCCCTCAATAACAAAATTATTATCAAGTATGTTCAAAACATCAGCAATCTGGTTCAACATTGGTAAGCATTCACCTTTTAATTGGTGCTGGTTTTCATTAAAAAAAAGTTTATCATCAATACTGATAATTAAACCTCTTGGAACATGCGTAAAAATAATTTTGTCCTGATTTGAAACATTTTGCCGAAAAAGCATCTCAGCTTTTTGCGTGGACTCAGAAACGTAAATATTTGCACAAACAGGCAAAGTTAAAAATAAATAAAAAATAATAACGCTAATATATTTCATTAACGTTATTATTCATTCAAAAACCAAATTTATCATTCCCTAATTAGGGTTTAATAATAGAAACTACATATTTGTCATTGAAATACTTATTAGCACAAGCCATAACTTGTTCAGGTGTAACAAACTTAATACGTTCTTTTGCTCGTTCATTAAAATCGAAACCTAAACCTGATACGGCATAGTGTGCATAAGTAGAAGCCTGACGGCTATTATCTTCTTGTGAAAATGCCCATTTACCTAAAATATTATTTCTTGCATTTTCCAATTCTTCTTCTGATACTAATATTGTTTTTATTTTCTCTATTTCTTCTTTAAATCCGTCCAAAGAAACCTTTATGTTATTAGGTTCTGTTGCAATGTATATTGAGAAGTTAGCACATAATTTTGCAACATCATAAGAACTTCTGACAACATATGCAAGCCCTTTTTTATCTCGTAACTCCAAGAACAATCTTGAAGAAAGTCCTGAAGCGCCCAAAATTATATTCAATAAAGCTAAAACAGGATAATCTTCGCTATCAAATGTTTCAACCATCCAACCTTGAATAATATGAGCTTGGTTTGCATCCGGTTTAATTATTTCAACGTCTTTAATTTCGTTTAATACAGGAATATTGAGTTCAGGAAGAATAGCAACTGACTTTTGAATACCACCCAATTTTTCTTCCAAAGTAACCTGGACTTTATCAAATTCAAGATCTCCGACAAAAGCTGCGACTTTTCTACTGTTATCTAAAAAACTTTGATAACCAGCTACAACATCTTCAAATGTAATATTTTTCAAGTTTTCTAAAATCACAGTATTTGTATAGCCATAATAGTGCCCTGCGTAAATATTTTTGTAATAGTTATCAATAACTTTTGCTCGAGGAGAATCTAATTGAGCTTCAATTTCACCAATTAATTTTACACGTTCTTTTTCAAACTCCTCAAATGTTGAATTTTTAACAATATCTTCTAAAATTTCAAGTGATTTGTCAAAATCTTCATTCAAACAAACAAATTTAAACTTTAAATAATCCATTTTTAGTTCAGTTGACATTTCAATTGCATACAGGTCTAATTCATTAGATAATTCTTCTGAAGTACGATTTTTAGTACCTTGCATCAAAAGCCTTGTCATAAGGGTATAAACACCCGGATTTGGCACAGGATTGTTTAAAGAAAAATTCAAACAAAATGCAACACGAGGAGTGTCCGCATTACGTTTGTACAAAACTTCTATATCATTTTTTAGATTAAATAATTTTTTATCCATAACTCTCTCCTATAGAGGAATTTTAGCATAAATTTAGCAAGTATGCAAATGGGCGAGTACATTGTACTCGCCCATAAAAATATAAATTTTAAAAATTAATCCTCGATTAAAGCATTAATATCTGCAACCATAGCATCTGGGTCAAAACCGTGAACTTTTGCACCAGCTTCAAGGTTTTCAAAACGTGCAGCTGCACAACCAATACAACCTAAACCATATCTTTGAAATACTTCAATACTTTGTGGATAAGACTGAACGATATCCATAATATTCATTTCTTTTGTAACTTTTCCTGTCATAACATTTCTCCTTTTTGACTTTTTCTAACCTATCATTAATAACATTATACACAAAAAAAGAAGGTGGAGTATGGAATTTTTAAAAAATTTATTCAAAGATGAGGACAAAATAATCGGCTTATGCGGATTTAAAAAAGAAGAAGATGTAAGAATTTACGTACCAAGATTTGATCCGTCCAAAAACATTTACAACCTAAACTGTGAGAAAAACTTTTTCTTATTGTAATATTTATTAACAAAATAGCAATTTATACGTCAAAAAAAAACTTTATAGTAATATAGGGAAAAATTAGGGACGTATTATGACTACTGTTGGGAAAATATATGGCAATACTTTCGGTGTAAACTGTATTACTCTCAATCAACAACGTTACGCACAAAGCAACCAACAGGGTGTAACTTCGGTTAAAGAACGAGAATTACATCCACAAGTCGGAAGCACCGCTATTTGTGAAAGCCATTTAGCAAATAAAATAGATCTTTTATGCTAATTATTGATCGCTTTCGTGTTGATCATTTTCTTTCATTAATCTTGCAAAATCAGAAGGCTTAATACTTTGTACAAAGTTTTTAAATTCTTGCGCTTCTTCTTCATCTTTTGCACTATCAGTAGAAACTGAGCCACTAGAAAGAACTTTTGCTGAAATAAATATCGGTGCATCAACTCTAATCGCAACAGCAATAGCATCTGAAGGACGAGAATCTATTTCAATTTCTTTGCCATCATCATTTTTTAGGTAAAGAGTGGCATAATAAGTTTCTTTTTCAACATCATTGATTTCAACTCTGTCAAGCTCATATCCTGTTTTTTTGATGATATCAATAATCAAATCGTGAGTCATAGGTCTTGCAACTGTAAGATTTTCAATCTTTCTAATAATCGCACTTGCTTCAGCTGAACCTATCCAGATAGGAAGTGCTTTTCTGTTATCTTTATCATGAAGAACAACAATTGGAGAACCTGTTCTTGTATCAAGGGCAATACCCATAACTTTCATTTCAATCATTATAAAAACCTCTCGTTAATAATCATAATACCATTATAAACGAAAAATATTAATTTACCTCTTTAAAAATAAAAATTTTTATGATACAATAAATAGGCAAGCATAATGCATGCACTTGGAGTAATGGCCGAGTGGCTGAAGGCGGCACCCTGCTAAGGTGTTATGTGGGTATAACCTGCATCCAGGGTTCAAATCCCTGTTACTCCGAATTAAAGCGGTTTGGTAAAAACCAAACCGCTTTAATTTATCCATAATTAAATATTAATGTTTAATTTAGAATTTTTTCATAAACATCTGCATATTGGCGAATTTTATCAGAATTCCAACTGCTATCATATTCCATAGCATTTCTTATTATTGTATTTTTTGAATCTTTATTTTTTATAACTTCTACAGCTCGAATAAGAGTATCTAAATATTCATCAGGTGAATTTATTTCAAAGATACTATGTTGAGTTTTAAAACCTGTTCCGTTTTTGCTATCCAATGAATAATCTGTAATTGTATCATTCAGACCACCAGTTGAACATACAACAGGAATACATCCAAATCTCATAGCTATTAATTGGCTAAATCCACAAGGTTCAAATCGGCTTGGCATCAAAAATAAATCACTTCCTGCGCAATATGTTTCTAAAGGGACATACGAATCTATGAATACAAAACGACCTTTATATTCATCATTACTTTCTAAATATTTTACAAATCCTTTCACAAATTCATTTTTTAGAGAATTTGGACTGCTAAATATAATTTGTGTATTAGTATTTTTTAACACCTGTTGAAGTGCATAAAAAGCAATGTCAATTCCTTTTTGGAAAATGTCCAATCGGCTTGACATAAATATCAGAATTGAATCCATATTTTTTTCAAGTCCGCCAATAACATTGCTCCCAGAGCTTGCAAACAACTTTTTATCATAAGTCTGATTTTGGATTTTTTCATGTGAAAAATTTTCCAATAAATACTCTTTATTGAGTTTTCGTACTTCTTCAAATGATACGACATCAAAGTTATACTTTATTGCAGCTGATGTTTTAGGATTATACCTTTCGTTATCTATTCCTGCAAGAACTGCACAACTTTTATTTTCAGTCATTTTGATTTCTGGGTACAATTCTCCTGAATACATTTGATTACTTTGAAGCTCTTTATAATAAGTCGGAGAATCAGTTATCCAAAAATCAACTTGTGATAGGTGTTTCTTTATCGGATTAAACATTCCATTTTTTTCAAGTCCAGAGTGCAAATATTGCAAAGTTATACCATTTAAAAAATTTAAACCATCAAAATTAGAACTATCTTTTTCCAGATGTCGATAATTTTCAACAACAAATCTACAAGAATCTAACACATTATAAAAGATTTTTTTATTATATTTTTTATAAAAAGAATTACAAATTGCTTTGAATTGTTTATTTTTAAATAATTCTTTCAAATATACTTCATCATATAAATACATAGTTGCTAAAAAAGGTAACACCTGATTTTGATAGGCTGGACCTGCATTATGAATTATATGGACAACTTTTATATCATTTATTTTTTTATTATTTGAGTCTTTAATAAAAACAGGAAAATCTGTAGTTTGAATAATATCTGGAATATCATTAATTTGTTCTATATATTCCAAAACTGCAGCCGAAAAGGCAATTGAATTTTTAAAAATATCACCTGCATAAGGCTCCTTTTCTTTTGAAAATATCGGAGAATAAATATATTTTACTGGAATTTGATTGTATGGATTAATAACTTCATATAGTACTGCACCAGAAATATTTATTCCAAATTTGTACTCAAATTCTAATTTTTTCTCTAATTTATATCCGTTTAAAAATATCTCATCATTCGGAGCTTCAATATCATATAAAGGTAAAATTATTGATATATCGTCATTTGGAAAATTATTTTTATATGCTTTTGTAAAATCAGCATTTGCATCACCAAGCCCACCGAGTTTTTGATATGGAGCACATTCAGAAGATATAATCAATATTTTTTTATTCATTCTCTAACACCTCATCAAAAATTTGTTTATACGCCGATAGAGTTTCAGCATTCCAACTCCAATCAGAACTTATTGCATTCTCAATCATCAAATTCCATTGATCCTGCTGATTAAATACATCCAAAGCTTCTGATAAAACTTTTTTGTAATCATCTTCTAAGTTTTGAAATACATTTAATATTTTATCAACTTTAAATCCATTTGCGTTTTGCGAATCCTCTTTTAATGATTTAATAACTTTTGATACACAACCAGTATTATTAGCAACAGGTATTGCACCATATCGCATTGCCTGCATCAAAACCAATCCACAAGTTTCCATATAACTTGGCATCAAAAACATATCAACACTTGCCAAATATTGTCTTATATCAACAAAAGAATCAATAACCAATAACCTGCCCGCTTTGAATAATGCTTCTATTTGCGGAGCCTGCCAAAAACTTTCATTATCTTTAATCAAGCCAACACCAATTAATATCAACTGAGTATTTGGATATTCTTTTTCCATATCAAATAAAAGAGATTTAATAACATCAATTCCTTTGATCTTATCAGATCTTGTGACATTTAACATTAATACTGAGTTTTCATCCTTGTATAATGAGCCTAAAATTGTTACACCTCCATTTGAGGACAACAACTCTTTTGATACATTACCACTTGTAATATTTTCTTTTGAAAATTCATTTTGCAAAAATAATTTGTTTTGTTTTTTCTGATCCTGATAATTTTTCAAATCAAAAGGATACTTGATAACATTTTGTGGGTCATAAATTTCATTATTTATACCGATTAAAGCACCACAACCTTTTTCTTTATTGTATTTAAAATAAGTAGAACCTAATATATCATATTCATTTTTTATCAACATATCATACATATACTCTGAAACTGTAATCCACTTATCACACGAATAAACAGTTTGTTTTACTAAATTGTATTTTTCATCATCAACAATATTTTTAAGCTCATTGCATAATAATAAATTAAGTTCTTGAAGTAATTCGGAATTTGGTGATAACTTAATTTTATCAACCAATTCTTTAATCTGTTTATTTGCACAAAGTTTTTCTATTTGAGATTTAGCAAAATATTTTAAAAACGCTAACGTAACAGGTGTTTTACTTTCATCAAATATGCTATGAACTGTATAAACAGTTTTAATTCCTCTGTAAAATTCATCAAATTTAGATAATTCTTTTATTAACAGAATACAATTGGCAGTCATGTGATCATTAACTTGGACAATTGAAGGATTGAAGCCTTCTTTTTTAGCTAACTCTTTCAACATTGCAACAGTCGCTGACGTATATGCTGCAGAAATTTCCAAATTATCACCAGTATATTCTTTCTTTATACTTGAAAAGATGGGTGAATATACTAAATAAACAGGAACTTCATTGATCGGATTTTTGATTTTATACAATTTGGCATAAGATTCATAAATTCCATAGGTATATTGAGTTTTAATTTTTGTATCTTCAATTTCAAATCTTATTGGCTCATTATTTTCATATTTATCAAATAGTTCTATATAAGAATTTGAATCTTCAAAGGATGCCTTATCTGAATTATACAAAGGCAAAATAATCCTAACATCAGCATCATATTTCTCGTTATAATTTTTTGCAAAATCCGCACAATAATCAGCCAAACCTCCAGATTTTGCATAAGGATTACACTCAGTTGAAACAAGCAAAATTTGTTTTTTATTTTTATTCGTTTTCTGCTTTGATTTCTTATCTATAATTTCATAGATTATTGATTCACCAAAATCTACATTTTTTATAAATCCCAAATAAGCATTTTGAGATTTTATAAACATTTTAGTTTTATTCAGTGAAAATATTGGTTTTAAGGTTTTGTTTTCTAATGAATGATGTATTTGTGAATCATAAAAAACATCTTTTTGCTCACACGTTGCATCTATATTAACTAAACAAAAATATTTCGGTTTATTATTTTTTACATCACAAAGAAGCCAAGCCAAAACATTTTCTGATTGCATTGGCAAAATATATGTCTTGAGATTCATCATATCAATTTTAGAATACATTTTTCGTATTTTAGAAATTGCATTGAATAGATTTTTATTTGAACCCCAAGTGTAATTTTTAGGTCTGTAATTCGTATAAACACCTGAATATTCTGAATCATCTTCAGGTAAAAGATTACGACATTCAAAACCCATACCTGTATAACCGGGTAGAGTTAAAAACATTTGCACAAAATACCTAATTTCATTAGCCATAGGTGACTGATGAAATTTATTATTATGTTCTTGATCACTGTCATTTGTAATAGATACAACACAAGGCGCAAATGAAAAACATTGTGAACAATTATGATAGTACTGCAATAATTCAACAAACTCAGAATCTAGATATCTGAAATTTGAAAAGCCTAATATTGCATCAAAATTTTTATTTATCATATCAGAAATACCACTAATATAATAATTTCCTAAAAAAGATTCTGCAAAAGTCGCAAAATAAGGAGTATTGATTTGTATTTTTTCTTTTAATAATTTCCACATTTCTGCATCAAATTTATCATTTTTTTCATTATTACAATGCGAATGTGATATTTGATTATGCGCCATATCTGCTCTAAAAAAATCAAAATTGTAATCTTTTTGAAATTTTTCAACTTGTCCATAAAAATATTCAAATGTTTCTTGTATTGGCTTATTAATATCTGGATAACCATTTTCATCAATTTTATACCAACGATATGGAGTTATAGAATTAAAAATTTTAGCGCTGGAATTTTTATTTTCTATTTTAAAGTCTGCATAACTTCCAAATTCATTATTTTTTATACAATCAAATTTTATTGGCCTACACGGAGAATGTTCTGTTACAGGTATGGTCTCAAAACCCAATTCTCTAAGATAATTCATTAAAGCCACACGTCTTGATGTTCTTTGTTCAAGAGTATTACCAAATAAAATCTTAACTCTTTCGTCATAAGCTAACGAATAAAAATTTTGCTCTTCAAATTCTGAACCATCTGCACAGTCAAACTTATTTAAAAATTCTAAAATACACTTTCTTATTTGAGGATAAATTTCTTCACTATCACTAAATTGCATCTGAAAAGTTTTGTATTCATTCAACCTTATCCATTCAAAACATTCAGGTACAATAAATACTTCTTCTGAGAACTTATCCGTATGAGGAACACAATCAAATCCGACTTTTTTACCTAAAGCATGTAAAAGATTAACTACTAACTTTAATTGTTTTTCGGGAGTTTCATAACCAAACTCAGCAAGTTCTTTATCTATCCATTGTTCTGACAACTTCCAATTTACACGAGCATAGATTCCACCATCACAACCCATTTCCCATATTGGCATTATATGAATTGCGTCTTCAGGAAATGTCATTGCATACTTAACTATATTAAAATAGCTTCCTATTATTCTGGGATTTATGCCAATGATTTTAGATTTTTTTAACCAGTTAGAATCAGAATATATTTGAGCTGGTGATGGATAATGTACTTTTATATCAAAAGCCTGTGATATCACATCTTTGCCAATCAAAGAACTTAAAACACTTAATGTTTTTTTTAACGAATAATTTATTGCTTCTTTTGGATTAACGTTGATATACATTTTTTTGACCATTACAGTATTATTTTATTATGAATTTTATAATTGCACAAATTTTTCTAACATCATCTTGACTTAATTTACCATATAAAGGTAATGCCAAAGTTTGCTTTGACGCACTTTGAGCAACTGGAAACCCTTTTGTATTATTAATATAGCTATAATCAGTTGCACAAGGATAAAAATATTTTTTTGTGAAAATATTATATTCTTTTAACCTTTCAAATAACATATCTCGATTAATATTTTTATCCACACTAATTATCAAATATTGATAATTAGATTTTACATTATTTTTTTGTTTTAAAACAGAAATACCTGAAATCCCTGTTAACTCTTCACAATATAGTTCTGTTAACTTCTTACGTTTTTCAATTTCATCTTCAACCAATGGTAAATTTAATAAGCCGACAGCAGCTTGTATCTCATTTAATTTGCCATTTAACCCTGCACATAAAACATCTTCACCATCTATACCAAAATTTCTAAATAATTTAATTTTTTCATACAAATTTTTATCTTGGCAAACAAGCGCACCACCTTCTATAGTGTTATACACTTTAGTTGCATGAAAACTAAACATAGAAACATCACCCAAAGAACCAATTGGTTTTTCATCAACTTCAACACCAAAAGCATGAGCCGCATCATAAATCACTTTTAGATTATATTTTTGGGCAATCTCATCTATACGTTTATAATTACAAGGAATCCCAAAAGTATGGACTGCAAGAATTGCAGATGTTTCAGAAGTAATACAAGATTCGATCAAATCTGGATTTATGTTGTAATTTTCATCAATATCACAAAAAACAGGTGTTAAGCCACTACAAATTATCGAATTTATAACAGCTGGGAATGTAAATGGTGTAGTTATAATTTCGCCTTTGATTCCTAAACATTTTATTGCTGAAAACAAAGCCGTCGTTCCATTATTAAACAATGCTAAATTAGGCACTTTCAAATAATCTTTTAACTTATTTTCTAATTCATTATGTTTTTGTCCAAAATTAGAAATAACTCCAGATTGTAAAACTTTTTCTAATTCAGCATTCAATAACTCTAAATTAGGAGTCAGAGGTGAGGTTACAAAAATTTCTTTTTCAAGAGGTTTTATTTGCATCATTAAACGTTCTATACTTCAGATTTTTTAATTATTTCTCGGTACTTAAATAATGGAGAAGGTTGAAAAGAAGAATGTTGAATTCTTTCTGTTGCCTTGTTGACAGCTTTTGTTAAATGTTCCAGATAAAATGCTTTTGTTTCTGCATTTGTATAGTTGCCAGCTTTATTCCCTTCATACTCGTAAGTGCGAGGCATAGTAAATTCACCAGATTTTCTACCGTCAGATAACCACATTTTTGTTTTTAAAAATAATTTATCACCGTTAGGAGTGCTTTTTACCTCTTTTTCAAACGCTACATTTTGCAATTCAAATCTGTCAGGTTTTGAGGTTTTTAAATCTTTTAAATAATAAACTATTTGTTCATCAGATGCGCCAAGTTGTTTGTATTCGTCAATAATAGCAACAGCAGCGTGTTTACTTATTTTTAAGCCAAAATTAGGATTATTTGTATTTGCTGAATTTATACTTTGTACTAACATTTTATACCTCTTATGTAATATTATAGGATAAAAATTTATTTATTTTGCAATGACCCTAGGAAAAGTTTAGTTATATTAAATAAATTGCAATTAAACATTTTTTCGGCTTTAATTCTATTTTCTTCAGCATCAGGTGAATTCCAATAGATTTCATCATCATATTCAGCAGAAACTTTAGTTTGTTCAAAAGTTCTGGTTCTGATTTTATCACCTACCAATGCGGTTATATTGGCTTCCCTTTGATAAACTTGATATTCAGAAGTTGGTGCAGAAACCAATTTTGATTTTGTTGCACTTATAATAACTTTGTCTTCATCTGTTCCTATAGATTTTGCAAGTTTTCTTAATTCTTTCATTTCTTGTTTTGACAAGCCAAAATTTGAATCGTTTTCGATATCACCATGTGTATATAATTTTGCTTGAAAAGACGGTTGATTGTAGCCTATTTTATTAATCATTTCTAACACTCCTTGAATATTAGAAATCCTGTAAAAATATTTTTTGCTAGTTATTTTCTTATGTAACTTAAAATTCCATTGATAAACGTGAGAGGGTGGACTGGACAACCTGGGATATACAAATCAATCGGATATTTTTCTAAGAATTCTCTATTTAATTTGGCACTATTTTGGAATACACCACCAGAAATCGCACACGCACCACATAAAACTACCAATTTAGGATTTGGAACAGATTTATAACAATCTTCCAAAGCGTACGCCATATTTTCAGAAATTGGACCCGTAATAACTATGCCATCAGCATGTCGAGGTGATGCCACAAAGTCTATTCCATATCTTCCCATATCAAAGTTTACGTTAGAACAAGCATTCAATTCCATTTCGCAACCATTACAACCGGCAGCTGAAACTTGTCTAAACTTCAAAGAATGACCAAATGTTTTTACGATTTCTTCTTTTGCTTCGACTGCAGTTTTTAAATAATATTCGTAAGACACCTCAGGGGTTACTATGAGCTTGTTTCTATCACTTGATGTTAATTTATACCCATTAGTGAATTGAATAGCCTTAGAAGCTCTCTCACACGCCCCACAAAAAGTACATTTGCCCATATCAATAGACAAAGGATTTGTTTTTAATGCACCAGTTGGACAAATATTCTCATCACAACTTTCGCCTTCAAATAGAATAGGAAATCCTCGAAATTCTTCACGCATCTGAGCTTTTTGAATATCTTTAATATATTGTTTTCCTTGATAATATCTTGCTTTTAATGTATCAAACATAATTTATTCCTTATAAATCATTTCCTGCATAGGACAAATCAAAACTCTTATTACATAATGGAAAATCAGAAACGCCATTATTTCTGACTGCCAAGGCTAATCCATACCAATTATTAAATGATGGATCTTTAATTTTGTAGTGAGATAAATTACCACTATCGTCAGTTAATGCTATATGCACAACTTCACCACGCCATCCTTCAACTATTGAAATAGCAAAAGCATCTTTCTCTAAATTCATATTTGTATCAACAAAAAGTGGTTCATTTTCATATTCAGCAAGTTTTGCAAAAATCTTTTTAATCATTGAATATGATTGCAAAATTTCCTTATAACGCAACTTAAATCTTGCATTAACATCACCTGTTGCTTTAAAACCTCGTTTTGTAAATTCTAATTTCTCCATCCATTTGTCAGGAAAATCAAAACGAGAATCTAAATCAACTCCAGAGGCCTTAGCCGCCATTCCGACTAATCCTGCTTCTTTTGCGCGTTCTTCACTTACTGTACCAGTTTTTTCTAACCTTGACATTACAGTAGAATTTTTAACCATAGTATTCGTCATTCTTTCAACGTCTTTGATAACTTTTGATAAAGTTTCCAAAACATGATTTCTTTTTTCTGGAGTGAAATCATAATTTACACCACCGACAGTAATTAACCCTCTACCAAAACGACTACCACTAAATTCCAACATTGAATTAATAACCAAAGTTCTTGTAGCGCCAAAAACGGATGCACCCATCAAATAGGCAATATCACCTGAAATAGCACCTAAATCACCTATATGGATTGCCATTCTTTCCATTTCTAAAGCTGCTTTTCTGATCAATTGAGCTTTATTTGAAATTTCAATACCTTTTAATATTTCCATTATATTTGAATAAGCCGTATTATATGCAATAACACTATCTCCACAAATAGATTCAGCAAGCTGATTTGATGGAGATTTAACCATTAATTCTTCAACACCTCTATGCTGATAACCTAACATAATTTCTAAGTGATAAACAGTTTCACCGTTACACATGAATCTAAAATGCCCAGGTTCAATTACACCTGCGTGAATAGGACCAACCGCAACTTGGTGGACTTCTTCGCCTTGCATTTCAAAGAATTTATATTCATCTTGATTTTGCCTAACTGGTTTCAACCAAGGATGATTTAATGGTTCAATACCAAACTGTTCATAAAATTCTCTTTCAAAAATATGGAACGCTGGTATTATCTGAGTTAAAGATTCATAAGATTTTTGTTCTGCACTAAACATTGCAGAGGATACATATAAATCACCGTTTTCATCATCTGCAAGAATTACAAATAATCTTGTTAAACCAAAGCCCCAATTTTTACCGAAAAAGCCTATTGGTCTATGATTTAATTCAATTATGCCATCTCTTAATTCCTCAATTTTTAAAACAGGAATATCTGATAAATTTAATTTTGTGTTATTTTTAGTTTTAATCCATTTATCCATATTTTATCCTTTAAAATCCAACAATCGCTGCTGATATAATTTCATTCAAAAATGACGGTACGTAAACTCCTAAGCAAAATACAATAGCCAACATTATAAATTGCGGAATATACATACACATTGTTATTTTCTTTTTGTTTGACTCGATAGATTTAATTTTGTCTTCACTAACATTCCCAAAAGCAGTTTTTACAACAACTCTGGAAATACCATACAAAATTATAGTTAATAAAAGAACAAATAATCCACACAACAAGTAGTGATGTTGAGTTATTAAAACTTTTACAATTAAAAATTCACTTATAAATAAAACCGAAGTTGGGAAAGCACAGATACCTAAACAAGAAAGTACCCACAACCAACCTGTTTTACCATCAGCATTAATAACACCGTTTACAGATTTAACCCTTTTAGTGCCGTATAATTCTAAGATATTACCTGCAGTCAAGAAAAATGAAGCCTTAGCCAAAGAGTGTCCGATTAGATGTAAAACAACTGCAAAATAACCAATACCACCTAAAGCAGTTCCTATAGCCAAAATCCCCATGTTTTCTATTGATGAGTAAGCCAACATACGTTTGTAATTTTTAATATGATAAACAAAAACAGCCGTTACAAATAATGAAATAAATCCCATTAATAGCAACATAAATCTTGGGTATTCATCGCAACCTGCAATCTCAACAATTTTAAAAACTCTAACAATTACAAGAAAAGCGGAATTCAATAACGCAGCTGACAACAATGCTGAAATTGGAGAAGGGGCTTCTGCGTGTGCATCAGGCAACCAAAAATGTCCGGGTGCCAAACCCATTTTTGCACCAAAGCCAAACAACATAAACACAAAAGCTATTTTCAGCCAGCCATCATCAAATGTTGGTGCAAATTTATATAATTCAGCAAAATTTAAAGTGTTTACTGATCCAGTTGAAATATTTAACAAAATAATTCCAACAAATGCTAAAGCAATACCTATTGAACAAATAAATACATATTTCCAAGCCGCTTCAATTGAATGTTTGGTTTTGTTGAAATAAATCAAATACGCACTTGATAAGGTTGTTGCCTCAATTAAAATCCACGCCAAGCCTAAATCAGTACTCAACAATGTACCTGTCATTGATAAAACAAATATCAAAATCATAAATGAATAACGACTTATTTTATTAGGTGAAAAATCAAAAGTTTTAATATAACCATTGTTGTAAATAGTTACCATTAAAAATACTACTGACAACACCAGTAAAAACAACGCATTAGTTCCGTCAATTTCAAAATACGGTGTAAAATTATTTTTCCCATATCCTAAAGCCAACATTGAACTGATTACCAAATGCATTACAGCATATAAATTAACAATCCAAGTGTCAAAAGTTTTATTTTTTACTAACAAAACTAACACACACGCAATTATAGGAAATATTAAAAGTATATTAATCATTGTATTCGTAGTCCTTCAAATCAGATAAGTGCGAAACTTCTAAGTCATTAAATTCTTTATTTATTTCATTTACAAATAATCCCAAAATGTAAACGGCGATAAACACGTCTAACAATACGCCCATATTCACAAGCATTGGCATCTCTTTTGCAACAGAAAGCGAAAGTAAAAATATGCCGTTTTCCATTGTAATAAATTCAATAACATTAGAAATAATTTTATGTTTAATTGTAATAAGCCACAAACTTATAACAATAGTTGCGGCAGAAACTCCAAAAAACATTGGTGAAATCAACTTTATAGACGAAATATAATAATTTGATAATAAAAATCCTGCCAACAAAATAATGCTTGCAATTACAAGGCAATAAAAGTGCGGAATATTTGCCGCTACGTCCCTATTAGAATGTGTTTTTCTCAAAACTCTGTACAAAAACGCAGGAATAACAATTGATTTAACAACCAAAGTTTCAATTGTTAAAAACGCAATATTTAACCAGTTCATATGTTCTGAACCACTCATACATATTAAGAACAATAAGAAGCCCTGCACAATTAACACTCTTATATGTGCAATAATTCTACTTGTTGCAGCCAAATATAACATTGTAAGTCCGAAAAGTATAATAAAACCGTTTACCATCCTAACCTCCAAACATCCTTGCTACAACTAACGAAAGCACAACAAGCGCCAAAGAACTCATAATAAAGATAAATTCAAATACGTGCGACATTCTTATTCTTGCCATACAAGACTCAACTGTGCCAATAATTACAGATAATGCAAACATTATCAATAAATAATAAGCGATTGACAAACCTACACACAAATTCTGAGGAAGCACCATATATGAAATTAATGACGCAATTAACAACATTTTAATTCCGTTTGCCCAAGTAAACAAAGCTAAATCACTTCCAGAATTATCCAAAATCATAACTTCGTGAATCATAGTTAATTCAAGGTGAGTTGCAGGATCGTCAACAGGAACTCTTGAACCTTCAATCAATATCATTAAAAATAAAACTACAACTGCAAAAACTATAATTAAAATTCCATAACTTCCAGCAGATGCCAAAATATTTTTTAAACTATCAAATGTATAATTCCCTGTTAAAGCCATAACAGAAGCAATTACCATAAAAAATGCAGGCTCTACAATTGAAGTAAAACAAGCCTCACGAGATGCTCCCATACCTTCAAAACTGCTTCCAGTATCCATAGCTGAAATCAATGACATGAACTTACCCAAACTTAATGTATAAGCAAAAATGATAAGTCCTGCCTGTACATTAATCAACGCTGAACCTGCAGCCAATGGAATAAATAATGCTGCAAAAATAACTGATGTAATCTGCACAAGCGGTGCTATTCTAAACACACCTGAAGTTGTTTTACTGATTACAAAATCTTTTTTTACAAGTTTAACGAAATCATACCAGGGTTGCAAAATTGATGGGCCTTTTCGTCCCCCCCAAAAAGATTTTGTCTTTTTGATTACACCTGCCATTAAAAATGGGACAAATAAAAGTATTATTAAGTTTATAAGTTTAATCATAATCATTCCTATAACAGACTTCCTATAACTACCACAACAAGAAATATCAAACCATACTTAATATAAGATTGAATATTTCCGCTTTGCATAGATTCAAATTTTGATAAAAACATTTCATCATATTTTAAAATTGGATTAATAATATATGCTTCTTCAATATCTTCAACTTTCAAACTAAAGTGAGCACTTCTTGGAAATAATCGTCTTGGTTTTTCTATATCAAATACTTTTTTAAATAAAGGTTTTAGCATAGACAAAAACGGACTTGCATAAGATGATGCAGTATATTGCATATGGTTGTTAGGTTGGTTATAACCACAACCCCAAGTTTCGTGTAGCTCAATTCTGCCTTTTGTTAATTTCATTTTTAATAAAATCATTAAAGACAAAACTACAACAAAACCAAGTGCAAATAATGAAATCAATTGCAAAATGTGCAACGGTTCAACAACTGTAGAATAATCAACGTTGATAAATACACTCACAGGATTCAGAGCAAATTTGAACATAAATTGTGGGAATAAACCAATGCTTAGCGCCAAAACTGCCAAAAATCCCATAGGAATAAGCATTGAATTGTCAACGTCAGAATTTACATTTTTTGCTTGTTCACTTCTAGGTGCGCCCAAAAAGATTATACTGAACGCTTTTGAAAAACATAAAACCGCCATTGTACCAACAAGCGCCAAACTTGAAATGGCAAACAAAATCATAATTACTGATACAAAATGGTGAATTGATAATGCTTTAAACATACCAAAATAAATTATAAATTCACTAACAAAACCGTTAAAAGGTGGCAATCCACAAATCGCAATTGCACCTATTAAAAATCCTGTTGCAGTCTTAGGCATTGATTTTATTAATCCGCCTAATAATTCAACATGGCGTGTGTGGGTTTTATTATAAACTGCACCTGCAGCTAAGAATAACAACTGCTTAAATATTGAGTGGTTTAATATATGTAAAAGAGCACCCACAAAACCTAAAAGTGCCACAATATCATTTCCGTATGATAACCCAATCATACCAACAGAAATACTTATACCTATAATACCAATGTTTTCTATTGATGAATATGCCAAAAATCTTTTCACGTCATGTTGCGTAATAGCATATAAAAGCCCATACAAAGCAGATACAACAGAAATTATCAAAACTGCAAAACAGATTGATTTTGATGGAACATCAACTAATGAAAGTAATCTTAAAATCCCATAAATACCTGTTTTAATCATAATACCTGACATCATTGCACTTACATGACTCGGTGCAGCTGGGTGAGCATCAGGCAACCAGTTATGGAATGGTACAAATCCAGCTTTCATACCAAATCCGACAAATAATAATAAGAAAATCGTATTTGTAAAATGTTTATCACCATGCATTGCAGACATAAATGACGTAAAATCAAAGCTGCCTGATTTGAGCGATAATAGTGCAAATGCAACCATAATAAACAGAACTGACAAGTGCATAAATACTAAATATTTAATCGCAGCACGTCGAACTTCTTTTTTCTCGTGTTCAAAAATAACCAAGAAAAATGAACTCAATGACATAATTTCCCAACAAATCAAAAACATCAACGCATTTTGACAAGTGACAACTGCCATCATTGAAGCCATTAAAATCGGTAAAAATACAATATGAGCTTTAATATTTTTGCCTTTTTCGATATAAGGTTTTAGATATCCTTTAGAATAAATAAGTGATACCAAACTCATAATCGCAATTACCACAATAAAAAATGCAGACAACGGATCTATGACAAAGTTTACTGCTCCAAATAATTGGTTAAAGTTGTATGAATAAATAAGGCTTTCGCTTGTTAACAAAACATTTACAGATGGAATGATTGTTAATATTGCAGAAATTATTGCTAATCCTGACAGTACAGATATCTTATTCTTAAAGAAGTCGGAAATAATTCCACTCAAAAACAAAATCGCTATGCCTATAAAAAAATATTCCATAAAATCTCTTCCCTTGCCTGAATAAATGTGGGTAAATTCCTGCAAATTTCTGTTTGCAAGATAATTTTAGTCCTAAAAAAAACAGTCGTCAAGTAGGTGGAAATGTACACTATACAAGGAATTTATTTTATGTAAACAAATGTTACAATCGAACCTTTAAAAAAGGCAATTTTCACAGGAAGAAATTCTTTATATAAATATACAGGTTGGAAAGAGGATAATCAATGAAAGAACAAGAATTAAATACAATGATGTCAGTAGTTTCAGATCCGATTAATAATGTTTATAAAATCGAATCAAGAAAAGATTTAGAGGAAATTCAAAGAATTATCCGCATTTTCAATATCAATGAAGAACAACATATCAAGCACACAATGCTTTCAATCAAAAATTTAGCAACATTCAGATTAGTATTGAGTAATAATTAAGAAATAAAGAAAATATGGTTTAAAAAAGCTCCCAAAAGGGAGCATTTTTATTGTTATATTCAAAACATGTGGGGAATATTCCCCTCGGCCCCTTGAAAGGGCCGAGGAAAAATTGGGAAATAGGTGATTTTTAATTACCTAAGCACAACACGTAATTGCTGCTGTGGTCCTTGTTGTAGCCGCCCTCATCCCCATAGCCAAAGTGGAGTACCCACGCGTCGTAGGCACCGTCCTCTGACGAAGACCAGAACCAGCCGGAAGTAGGAATTCCTTCTTCACCCTTTCTTGCATAGAGGTCACGTAGTTCTTCAATGGTAGGTAGATGCATGCCTTCTTCTGCACAAGCTCTCTTGGCACCTGCCCAGTAGTCAGATGAATAGCGTGAGGGTGTTGGTCCACAGTATGCTGTTGAGGCAGTTCTTGAACAATCTACTGGTGTTGATATTTTCCCAAGATTTTTGAAAGGAGCACCTGTTTTAATCGCAATATTAATCCCTCTTATGTCTTTACCTGTGTCCATTTGGTTTGGTGTCTTACCACCTGAAACATCATACAGGATAGAAATAGCATCAGTAGATAACCCAACACTATCTTTAGAACCAGTTAATCTAACAACTTGGTTAGATAATGGATCTTGAGTTGCATTTGGATTGTATGCAATTAAAGCTGTTACACCGTCTGCAAATTGAACACCAATAGTTTCAGTACCATAATCTGTTGTTGAATAAAGATTTCTAGATGCTTTTAACTTACTTGTTTCAACAGGATCTGCAGTAGTTAAAATTTCTGATGTAAAACAATCAGTAAGTTTATCACTAGAACAAGTTTTAACAATTTTAATGTGTTTAGATAATTCTTCAACAAAGTCAGCAGTAGTTGAAT
>SUTY01000085.1 GCA_015152455.1 Cyanobacteria bacterium SIG32 | reverse complement strand
TTGGAAGTCATACTAAACGTTGTGAGCATGTTGGCAATGCAGTACCACCTCCATTGGCAGCAGCTATTGCAAAATCAGCAAGAGAATTACTTGATAAATATTATTTGGAAAATAAATAATTTTAACCTTATATTTAATAATTACAAAAAAAGACCTGCGAATGCAGGTCTTTTTTAATTGGCTGGGGCGAAAGGATTCGAACCTCTGAATGCCTGGACCAAAACCAGGTGCCTTACCGCTTGGCGACGCCCCAATATTGGGTACATTCTTTATTCTAAGCGCTAAAAATTCATTGTCAAGAGATTTCTTTTTTTTCACCTTATTTTATTGAGTCAAATCTCGCAGACATTTTTTCTGCCTTTGTTGCCGCTTTATCCATTATTTTTGCTGTTTCACCAGCTTCATAAACATTATATGGTAAGAATTTTTTAGGATTAAATAGCCTTGCAAAAAGTTCTCTACCTGGATATTGTACAACTCCGAAATGATTTAGCCCTGTAATACCTTTTGGCGATTCAGAAAAAGACTGAACAACTTCACCTGTATCTTTTTTAACAATTTCCGTTGCTTTCGTCATATAATCATAAACAATATCAAAATGTTTCAATTGTTTTTGTTCTTTAACTAATTGCTCATGACCTCTCAAACAGGTTTTGTTAAATTCTGGGATTGCATAACGCTGGTAAGCGCCTGTACCATGGAAAAATCTGAGTTTGCCTTGAGCTTCTGCAATGTCTTGACCTTTAATCTTAAAAGCCATTCCAAATTGTGGGGTTGATTGTACATTATTAATCTGCATTAAGTATCTCCTTTTATCATTTCAAAACTAATAAAAATATTTTTTGCTATTTGCTCAATAATTTTTCAATTTTTTCTGAATTCTTGCCCTCTCCCAGAATTTTATACATTTCTAAGGCTTCTTCCAATTCTTTGCGTGCAAGTTTATTATCTTTTTCAAACAAAGCCTGTCCTATTTCCATCTTCACAGCTGCAAGTTTTTCTGCATATCCTTCTTTCGGCTTCAAACCTCTGCGTGTTGAAGTTCTTTGAGAAAGTTGATCATAATCATTCACAATCCTAACTAATGCACGCTTTTCTTCATACATTATTTTTATCCGTCGTGGACTTCTTGGTTCTGTGTATTTATATATTTCTTTTAAATCGTTCGCCCTTGCCATAACATGAATAGGATCATCCACCCTTTTTGCAATTGATAAAGCATTTGTTGCCAGCTCCTCGACTACTTTATTATTGCCTTTATTAACCTTGATCAGAAAACTATACACAATCCCTGCTAAATTTCCATTTTGCATGTTTACTAAATTTTCGGCAAGTCTTTTTGCACCTTTTGTTAACAAAGTCTTTTGTTCAGGAGTGCTAAAATGTTCACTAATATTATGCAATTCATCTGCAAAAACTCCGGCATCAACACCCTTATCCTTTTTTATTCGCTTTAATATGATTGCTGAAAAATCATCCAGACGTTTTTGTGGATTTATTGGCTTTGCCATAAAATTTGGTTGTTTTTGTGCTGAATAATATGAATTTGATACTCCTAAAACTTGCATACGCAACTCCTTTTTCAAAAGTCTAAATCTAACAAAAATCAGATTCAATAAATTCAAAACAAAACTTAGGATATCTTAATATATATACTTATTTCAATAACAAAATAAGTGATAAACATTTGGCCACAGCAAGAGAAACACCCTTCATACCCTTATATTGAGAATCTTTTAATGCTTTAATTTTTTGAAAATCAATGTTTTCACCAAAGTTGTAGTGTTCAAGTAATTTTTTAAATCCTCTAACCGCTTGCAATTCTGGTGATTTTTTATAGTATTCTCTAAGTGAATATTTTTTCTCTGGTTTGAATTCTGGTGAAGATGCAATATTATCACAAAGCATACTTGTCAAATTCATTTTTTTACCGCTTTCAACGTGGTGTTCTGAATGTTTTCTGTGATATTTGGTTACAAATGATTTTGGAAATCCTAAAAGATACATAACCATTTTGTCTGAATCGTGCGTAAGAGCATCAAGCGTATTACGTCCATATAATTCTTTTTCGATTAACGCATAAATAAGTTTGTGTTCATATGTGTGTTTTATATTCTTTTTGTAATTATGAATGTATTCTCTGACAGGTTGAACAACTTTTGTTTTTACTTTATTCACAAAACCAAGAAGACCGGACGCATTTTCACTCGCATCCGGTCTTCTCACAAATTTATCCGCGTTATTTCCCACTCTTGGCACGCACAATCTCTCACGTCTATGTACGGTACCTTGATATGGTATCTGATTATAATAATGGGGGTAATTTTTACACTTAATCTCCATAACTAATTCTCGCATAAAAATTTTTTATTGCAAGGGGGTATGAAAAAAAAATTAATAAATTATTTTAAAAGGGCTTTCTTCTTTTGCAAAGACCACTTCTATTTCACTTTGCAACAACTTTTTAAAAACGTTTAATACAGGGATTTCACTTTCAAAATGCCCAATATCGAATAAAACAATATCGCTTTCGACAGCCGTATGGAATTTCAAATCTCCTGTAACATATGCGTCAGCACCATTTGTAATAGCTTCTTTAATAAATTCAGAGCCACTACCAGCACAAAACGCAATTTTGTTTAATTCAGTTAGGTTTTTATTATTTACCAAGCGAACATTTTTAGAGATTTGGCATAATTTTTGCGCAAAATCTTTTACGGAGGTTTTATAAATTGAATATCTTACAAAGCCATCTTCACCAATCTCTGAAATAGTTAAATTAAGAGTTTCCAACAACTTATCAGTTGTTCCACCTTGTGTTCTGTCTAAATTTGTATGCGCACAATAAATATCAATTTCAGGCTTCATAGATTCTGAAACAAGTTCAGAATGACAATTTATTTCAAACAAAGGGTGATGAGAAATTATCATATCGCAATTTTGGGCTTTTGCTTGTTTCACAACATCATCAGTAACCGTCAAGCAAAACATGACTTTGTTTACATCAACTTTATCAGTTTCAACAAGCCAACCTGAGCAGTCCCAAGGCTCAGCAAGTTGTAGAGGTGCAAAATTCTCTATTATCTGTACAAGTTTCTTTTTGTCCATAAATCACCTCAAAAATTTGTTTTGCAATTTCTCTTTTGTTTGAACGCTCAAGTTTTTTCATAGAGCCGTCACAAGACAGAATTGTAACCTCATTATAATCGCTTGAAAATCCAATATCTTTTCTTGAAATATCATTTGCAATTAAATAATCACAACCTTTTTTAGCAATTTTTTCTTTTGCATTTTGGATTAAATTTTCACTTTCTGCACAAAAACCAACAACCGTTTGAGTTGTTTTCTTCGCAGAAATTTCTTTTAAAATATCAGGATTTTTAACCAATTCAAGTGTTATTGTATCTTCAAAAGTTTTTTTCAACTTTTGATCTGAAACATTTTTAACTCTATAATCAGCAACCGCAGCAGCCATAATAATACAATTTGCAGACGCAAATTCAGCATTAACGGCTTCTTGCATTTCAAATGCTGATTTGACTTTTACAACATTATATTTTCGATTAACATCAACTGTAGAAATCAAAACAACTTCTGCACCTTGAGAAGATGCAACATCAGCTAATGCAATACCCATTTTGCCAGACGAATAATTTGAAATATATCTGACAGGATCAATATTTTCAATAGTTCCACCTGCAGTTATAACTATTTTTTGTCCTGATAGTTTATTTTGTGATTGTAAAATTTCAACAGTTCTGTCAAATATTTTTTCCAAACTGCAAAGCCTTCCTTTTCCTTCATAGCCACAAGCCAAAAAGCCACTTTCTGGTTCTAAAATTTCATAACCCAAGCGATAAAGTTTTTCCATATTGTCTTCTGAAATCGGATTTTCCCACATGTTGCAATTCATAGCAGGAGCTATAATTACAGGCTTTTTAAAAGCACAAACTATCGAAGTTAAAAGATTATCACAAGTTCCGTTTGCTATTTTTGAAATTGTATTTGCAGTTGCTGGAGCAATAACCATAATATCAGCTTCGTCAGCATAAGAAATATGCTCAGGCTTGTAATCAGGAATATCAAATTCATCAACTGCAACATTATTTTGACTCAAATTTTGCAAAGTCAATTTAGTTACAAAATTCAGGGCATTAGGTGTGCAAACAACTTTAACATTGGCATTTTGGCGTTTAAACATTCTGATAAGTTCACAGATTTTATATGCTGCAATTCCACCTGTTATACCAATTAAGATGTTTTTACCACTAAGCATCAGCCATCTCCTTGTTGATAACATCTTCAAGAGTTTTTATAGCTTTTTCTAAATCATCATTAACGATTTTGTAATCAAAACTTTCAGCTCTTTCAAGTTCAACCTTAGCTTCATTAAGCCTTTTTTGAATAGTAGATTCATCTTCAGTATGACGGCCACGCAATCTTTTTTCCAAATCTTCAAAAGACGGAGGACAAATAAAAATTAAAACAGCTTCCGGCCATCTTTTTTTAACCTGCAAAGCACCCTGAGTATCAATCTCCAATATTAAATTTTTACCTTCTTCAAGACACTGATGAATATATTTTTGCTTAGTTCCGTAGAAATTACCGGCAAACTCTGCCCATTCCAAAAACTTGTCTTGTTCAATACATTCTTGGAATTCTTTTTTTGTTAAAAAGAAATAATTAACACCATTAGCTTCACCAGGGCGAGGAGTTCTAGTTGTACATGAAATTGACAACGTGAAGTGAGGATTTTTTTCAAGAAATCCTTTTATAACAGTGCCTTTTCCAACACCTGAAGAACCTGAAATTACATATAATTTTTTATTCATGGAAACATTATACAATAAAAATGTTTATAGTATAATTTTTATATAGAATTGATTATTCTAAGTATAAAGGAGGCCAAATGGGCAAAATAGAAATCACACACGAAATTGAAAATCAATGTTGCGTGCGCCGTGGTGTAAAAGGCGTACCTGCTCCAATCCCTCAAGAAGGCGAATGGACAAAATGTAAAGAAATCAAAGACATTTCAGGTCTTACTCACGGTTGTGGATGCTGCGCACCTCAACAAGGTACTTGTAAATTGACTTTGAACGTTAAAGAAGGTGTTATCCAAGAAGCATTAGTTGAAACAATCGGTTGTTCAGGCATGACACACTCAGCTGCTATGGCTGGTGAAATTCTTCCTGGTAAAACAATTCTTGAAGCATTAAATACTGACCTTGTATGTGATGCTATCAACGTAGCTATGAGAGAATTATTCTTACAAATCGTTTATGGTAGAACTCAATCTGCGTTCTCTGAAAACGGTCTTCCAGTTGGTGCTGGTCTTGAAGATTTGGGTAAAGGTCTTTGCTCAATGACAGGTACTATCCACTCAACAAAACAAAAAGGTGTTAGATATCTTTCATTAACTGAAGGTTATATCTTAAAACTTGGTTTGGATAAAAATGATGAAGTTATCGGTTACCAATTCGTTCACCTTGGAAAACTTATGGATGCTAT
>SUTY01000084.1 GCA_015152455.1 Cyanobacteria bacterium SIG32 | reverse complement strand
ACGAAAGAAAAATTCACACAAAACCAATCTCGAGAATTGGTGGTGTTGCAATTTGGGCAAGTACAATGCTTACTTTTTTATGCCTTGTGTTCCTAAGTTACTACCCTTACGGAAGTTTATTATCAGGTATTTTGCTTGGTAGTTCGCTGATGTTTTTACTCGGTTTAACTGATGATGTTTATGGACTTGGTGCAAAATTCAAATTATTTATACAAATTGCGATTGCAACGTTAGTTTATTTATTAGGCGTGCAAATCAATGAAATCCCTCTATTCGGCGGTATTGATCTAGGATTATTTTCTTATCCAATAACAGTATTATGGATAGTTGGTATCAGCAACGCCGTAAACTTTATTGACGGAGTTGACGGTTTGGCAGGCTCAGTTGTAACGATAAATGCCATTACCTTAGCAATTATTGCAGTTGCAATGACTCCTTCAAACCCAATAAGTGCGTTAATTGGATTTATTTTGGCTGGCTCAATGCTTGCATTTTTAACATACAACTTTAACCCTGCAAGAATTTTTATGGGTGACGGTGGTGCATTATTTTCAGGATTTTTACTTGCTGCAATTTCAATAACAGGTGTAATGAAAGCTGCAACTTTGGCTATTATCTTGCCATTTGTAGTTTTAGCTGTTCCAATTATGGATATCACTTATTCTTCACTAAGAAGAATTTCTAAAGGTAAATCCCCTTTTGTTGCTGATGCAGAACATATTCACCACAAACTTTTACACGCAGGTTTTTCACAAAAGAAAACCGTTGTTATATTAACTTCAGTTGCTATTATCGCAGGCGCTTTGGCATCATGGTTTATGGGCGCAAATACAATTAAGCATTATTTGACCACAATTGTCATCATTGTATTAATAATGATAGGTTTGGATATTGTTAAACACTTGACAAAAAAGTAATTTTCGGTTATAATCCCCCCATAGATTTAATTACTCAGTTTTAAATAGCGGTATTTAAAATATTTAAGTGTAAATCTTGCCATATGATAGAAGGTTAGAACTCAAAGAGTTCTAAGCAATACACGTATAAGGATTTATAACTATGACAGTACAAAGAGTAGAAGAAAGAAAATCAAGTTTAGGACATGGTATTAAATCAGCTGCAATCGGTGGAGCTGTTGGTTATGCTGCAAAATGGGCATTACCTTTAACTGCACAAGAAATGGATAAAGATTACCAAAAAGTTGTACGTACAATTAAAGCTAATACTGCACGTACAAGACGTGAATTTATAAAAGGAATTGGCGATATTCCTGAGAAATCATTAGCTCAAGACGCATTTATAAAATCATCAAAAGAATTTGCAAGTAATAGTATTTGCACATACAATAAAGCACTTAAGAAAATCAGACCTGCTGCACCGTTTATTATTGCTGGTGCAATCACAGGATTAGTTGGATCTTTTGTGCATAATGTTTTTAAAACAGAGGTACATTAAATAAACATGTTTTGACGCTGGGACTTGATGAGAGATATAGTCTCAGCGTAATTTTTATTAGTCAAATCCCCAAGAGATTTATATAGCCTTAAAATAGCTTTTTCAATATTTTCTGCATTCATATTGACCATATCGCAAGCCATTTCTTCATTAGACATGGCAAGTCTGGTCATATCACGAAAACCACTTGCAGCAATATCAAGCGCTAATTTATTTTCACTTGCTGCTAAAAATAGTGCCTGAGCAACCACCATTGGCATATGAGAAATCAAAGCAACAGCTTCATCATGTTCTTTTGGAGTTGTAATTATTGGTGTTGCCCCCATTTCTTTAATTAATTTTTCGAGTTTCTGACGAGATTCTTGCGACTGTTTTTGATGTGATACATCAATTTCATCATGTTGAATTTCTTGTGGCAAAGGTGTTATAACCCATTTAGCACCTTGAAATAAGCCCTCAAATGAATTTTCAAACCCTTTATGTTCGGTTCCTGCCATCGGATGTGACGGAATAAAAATATAAGGTCTTTCCTTTTGACAAACAAAAGTTTTTAGACTACACACATCAGTTACAATGGTATTAGGATCCAATACGTGTTCTAAAGTATCAAGGACTTCTAAGGTCTTATTCATTGGCGAACACACAAAAACGATTTCGCAATCTTTCAAACAATTATAATCCGCCGTAATATTAGGTAAAATTCCCTGCATCGAATTTGAAACGGCACAAACTTCATACTCTAATGCAGTAAGTGTCTTAAATATTGAGCCACCAATAAGCCCCAGTCCTACAATACCGATTTTTGTCATTTATACTCCTACAAATCTTTGTGATGGAATTGTTTTGTTCCATCTGCATAATCTTTTACAATGTGACCATTACCAACAAGTTTGTATTTGTAAATGGTTAATCCTTCGAGTCCTACAGGTCCACGTGCGTGCGTTTTGTTAGTTGAAATTCCAACTTCTGCACCGAAGCCGTATCTAAAACCATCTGCAAATCTTGTTGATGCGTTAAAATATACACCTGCAGAATCAACTTTATTCATAAACTTTTCAGCATTTTCAGTATCTGATGTTAAGATACTATCAGTATGTCCTGAGCCATAAGCGTTTATGTGCTCAGTTGCTTCATCAACGTTTTTTACTGTTTTGAAAGCCAAAATTTTGTCTCCATATTCAAATGACCAACTTTCAGGATTATCAATCAATTTTATTTCAGCCAATTGTAATGCTGCCAAAAGTTCATTTTTATGAGGGAATTCTTCGTGAATTAATAAAGTTTCCACTGCATTGCAAGCACTTGGGTATTGAGTTTTGGCATCAACAATAACTTTTTCTGCCATTTTTATATCGGCTGATTTATCGACAAAAATATGACAAATTCCGTCTGCATGTCCCAAAACTGGAATTTTTGTATTTTCTTTGATAAATTTCACAAGACTGTTGCCACCTCTTGGAATAATCAAATTAATATATTTATCACATTTTAACATTTCAGCAACATCATCTCTTGTAAACACCTGTTGAACAACATTTTCAGGGAAGCCATTCACTGTTTTTAAAGCATCATTAATAACAGATAAAATTGCTTTATTTGTATTTATTGATTCTTTACCACCTTTTAAAATTACGGCATTTGAAGATTTGATAGCTAATGAAGAAATCTGTGCAATAACATCAGGTCTTGCTTCAAAAATAATACCCAAAACCCCTATAGGACAACTAACTTTATTGAGCGTTAAACCTTCATCAAGCTCACGGACGAATAATTTTTTGTTAACAGGATCTTCTAAACTTGCAATATCTTTAATCCCTTTAATCATATCTCTCATCTTGTTTTCATCAAGTTTCAAACGATTAAAAGTAGATTTTGAAAGTTCACCTGAATCCACAAGGAACTGAGCCTCTTCAAGATCTTTCTTATTTGCGGCAAAAATTTCTTCTTTGTTATTTTCAATTAATTTTGCGACTTCAAGTAATGCTTTGTTTTTAATTTCTGTTGAAATATCTGCTATTTCAAGTGCCGCTATTTTTGCATTTTGTGCGATATTTATAAAGTTCATTAATTAACCCCTCTCCATAACCCTCTCCCTCAAGGGGCGAGGGAATTTTTAAAGTATAGTTATATTATCTCTGGTAATAATCGCATCATAGTTTTTGAAACCAAGTATTTCCAAAATGTTATCTGAATGACGACCGATAACTTTTCTGCAAGAATTTGAACTGTAATTCACAATTCCACGAGCAAATTCTTTGCCGTTTTCATCAACAATTGATACAACATCACCTTTGTTAAATTCATTAATAACATCAACAATACCAATCGGTAACAAACTTTTTTCTTCATTAATCAAGGCGTTTTTAGCACCATCATTAACTATAATTTTACCGATAATATTTGTCGCATAGCCTATCCAACGTTTTTTGTCTGATAAACTTCCTTTTTGAGGCAAGAACATTGTTCCGTATTCTTCACCTGCAAAAACTTTTCTCAAAATAAACGGTATAGTTCCGTTTGCAATAAGCATTTTACCGCCAAAACGAGTAACCATACGAGCCGCTTCAAGTTTGGTCGCCATACCACCACGTCCACCTGAAGAAACCCCTTGAGCCAACGCAAGAATATCATCTGTTACTTCTTCAACTTCGTGAATAATTTTTGCGTTCGGATTATCTTTTGGATTTGAATCAAAAAGACCGTCTATATCTGACAAAATTACTAACAAATCAGCATCAAGTTCACTTGCAACAAGTGCAGAAAGTTTGTCATTGTCAGAAAAACAAACCTGCATATTCATAAAGCGAGGTGCAATTTCAATAGTTGAAACTGTGTCGTTTTGGTTGATTACAGGAACTGCACCCAACTCTAACAATTTACTTAGGGTTGTTCTTAAACTTAAATATCTTTCTCTTATTGAAAAATCATCTTCTGTCAAAAGAATTTGGGCAGCAACAAGTCCATATGTATCAAAACCTTCTTCGTAAATTGACATCAATTTACTCTGACCAATTGCAGCACATGCCTGTTTTAGAGCAGTACCTTCCGTACTATCAAGCCCTAAGCGTTTTTTACCTAAACCTACGGCGCCTGAGGTTATGACGATAACTTCTTTGCCTGATTTAACAAGAGCAGAAATGTCTTCAATAAATGAAAAAATTCTTGGCATTGAAACATTTCCGTCGCTGTTTCTTAAAATATTTGTTCCTAATTTAATTACAATACGCTTTGCGTTAATAAATTTACTTCTTTCCATAAGTTAATTATAGCAAAAATCTAATATACATACAAGAATTTTTGTCATATAATTTTCTTATGAAAAACATTAGGCAAACTAACTTAAATATTCATAGGGATTCGTGGGTTGAAATTAATATCGGAAACCTTGAACATAATATTAAAGAGATTAAAAAACATGTGCCTAATGAAACCAAATTGCTTGGTGTTGTGAAAGCTGACGCATACGGTCACGGATCAATAATGCTTGCGCCAACAATTCTTGCAAGTGGAATTGATATGTTAGGAGTTGCATCAATTGACGAGGGTGTTGATCTAAGAAACGCAAATATCAATTGCGAAATTTTGGTTCTTGGTGCCGTACCTGTCTGGGCGGTAGAAAGTGCCGTAAAAGCAGATTTGAATATTTCAATATTCTCTCGAGGTCATATTGATGCTTGCAAAAAAGCCTATGAAAGAACAGGATTAAAACCAAAAGTTCACATAAAACTTGATACAGGAATGAATAGAATCGGTGTTTCTTTTGAAGATGCAGTTGATTTTATAAAAGAAGTGCAAAATTGCGATTTTATAGAACTAAATGGTATATTCACTCACCTTGCGTTTGCAGAAAACAAAGAAGAATCCCAAAAACAAATTGATAAATGGGAAAAAGTTATTTCTCAAATCGACACAACAGGATTATTATTACACTTGCAAAACACTGCAGGAACTTTTTGCTATAATGTAAAAAATACCAATATGAGAAGAATCGGAATATCTTTATACGGATTAGCACCTGATTTCCCTGAAGATAGCGATATCAACTTAAATCTAAAACCTTTAATTTCTTTAAAAGGCAGAGTTGTAAATATTCACGAAGCTAATCAAGGAGAGGGCATAAGCTATTCTTATACATACAAAGCAGATGAAAAAAGAAAAATTGCAACTATTCCTGTTGGTTACGCAGATGGAGTATCTCGAGGTTTATCAAACAAAATATATGCAACCCTAAACGGACAAAAAGTAAAACAGGTTGGCAACATTACAATGGATCAAATGATGTTTGATATTACAGGAGTTGACTGCGAAATCGGTGATGTAATAACTTTGCTTGATGAAGAAAATTCAATTGATACTTGGGCAAAAATAATCGGCACGATCAATTATGAATTAACCTGCCGATTAAAAGTAAGATTACCAAGAGTTTATACGAGGTAAATATGGAAAAAAATTTTGATTATGGGATTATAGGATCAGGGCCGGCAGGTTATACAGCAGCACTAAATGCCGCATCAACAGGCAAAAAAGTTGTTTTATTTGAAAAAGATTTTGTCGGCGGAGTTTGTCTAAACCGTGGTT
>SUTY01000083.1 GCA_015152455.1 Cyanobacteria bacterium SIG32 | reverse complement strand
ATATTAAAAAAGGACAATTAACTGAATTTTATGAGATCGAAGGTCAAGACAGAAGTATAATTGTCTTTCCTCTAAAATGGGCATTAACTATTTTACCTCCAAGTGGCTCTTTAACTAACTTTATTAAAGGCGGTCATGCGAAAATTAAAACCAAAAAACCAATAACAATATATTATCATCCTGATTGGCTCTAAATTGTAACGAATTTTTTTGAAAATAATTATCTCGTGAATTTTTATAATAAAATATTCATAAGGGAAGAGGACAATGAAAAAAATAATTTCAGCAAAAGAAGCTATAAATATGATTAAAGACGGTTCATCTGTTATGGTTGGTGGCTTTATAAGTTGCGGAGCGCCAGACGTTTTGGTTGATGAACTTGTAGAACAAAATGTAAAAGAATTAACTTTAATTTGTAATGATACATCTGTTCCAGGCAAAGACAAAGGCCGATTAATCGAAAACAAGCAAGTCAAAAAACTTTTTGCCGCACATATCGGCTTAAATCCTGAAACTGGACGCCAAATGCAAGCAGGCGAGTTAGATGTTGAACTTATTCCTATGGGAAGTTTGATTGAAAGAATCAGAGCAAAAGGTGCAGGTTTAGGTGGAATTTTAACACCTACAGGTGTTGGTACTATCGTTGAAGATAATAATGAAACAATGGTTATCAACGGTAAAAAATTCATTTTTGAAGAACCAATTGATGCAGATTTTGCTTTAATTTATGGGACTAAAGTTGATAAGTTTGGCAACGTTGCTTTTGAAGGCACAACAAGAAACTTAAACACAATTATGGCAACAGCAGCTGATACCGTTATTATCCAAGCTGATGAAATCGTTGATTGTTTAGATCCAAATGAAGTGATAATTCCTGGATTATTTATTGATTACATTGTAGAAGGGAACAAATAATGACTATGGTTTGCGAACAACTTACAAAAGAAAAAATAAAAGAAATTATTGCAAAAAGAGCAGCAAAGGAATTCAAAGACGGTGATGTTGTAACCCTTGGAATTGGATTTCCAACAGCAGTTGCAAACTACATTCCTGAAAACGTTGATATTTTGTTGCAATCTGAAAATGGTTTGTTAGGCGTTGGTAAAGATGCTGAAATCCCTAACGACAAAATTATCAACGCTGGTGGAGGACACGTTGAATTAGTAAAAGGTGCTTGTTTTTATGATTCACAAATGGCTTTTACAATGATGCGTGGTGGACACATTGATGCAACAGTCCTTGGAGCTTTACAAGTTGACGAAGACGGAAGCCTTGCAAACTGGATGATTCCTGGCAAAATGATTCCTGGTATGGGCGGTGCAATGGATTTGGTAGTTGGTGCTAAAAAGGTGATTGTCGTTATGGAACATATGGCAAAAGATCAAATCAAAATTGTAGATAAATGCTCTTTACCACTTACAGCATATAAAGAAGTTGACTTAATTATCACAGAACGTTGCGTTTTCAAAGTCGGTGTACATGGACTAATTTTAACAGAAATTAACCCTATGTTCTCTGTTGAAGATATAAAATCAACAGTAACTGCAAAATTCACAGTTAGCGATAACCTTAAATATATGGAAATATAGATTTAAGTTATTAAAAACATCATTAATACAATGTTTTGAGCCTTGCAAAAATATTATTGTAAGGTTCTAATTTATTATGCTAAGTTTTAAATTTCTTCTTGACAAATTTAAAAAATCTGCTATGATTTATAAAAAGAGGAATTATTATGAATAATATGACAGAAGAATGGTTGGCAGAATTAGGCGACATCACAGACATGCAAGAGTGTTTGCTTGACGTCTTTGAAAATTGTATGTGCAAAAGTAAATATCCTTTTTATTCGATTTCGTTATTAGAACAGATTAAAGTAAAATCTGAAAATCTGTACAGTAAAATAGACGAATTTTTGCTTAAATATAATAATGATTGAAGTTTTATGTTTTTCTCGTATAATTGAAAATATGAAATACAGGGAAAACGTAAGAAATTTTTGTATCATTGCCCATATTGACCACGGCAAATCCACACTGGCAGACCGTTTGCTTGAACACACAGGCACTGTCGCTGAGCGTGATATGCAAGATCAATTATTAGACTCTATGGATATTGAACGTGAACGTGGAATTACCATTAAACTTAATGCTGCAAGAATGAATTACAAGGCCAAAGACGGCAAAGATTATATTCTGAATTTGATTGATACCCCAGGACACGTTGATTTTTCTTACGAAGTTTCTCGGTCACTTGCAGCTTGCGAAGGCGCACTATTAATTGTTGACGCAACTCAAGGTGTTGAAGCCCAAACACTTGCTAACGTTTATTTGGCAATTGAGCAAAATCTTGAAATTATTCCTGTGATTAATAAAATTGATTTACCTTCAGCTGATGTTGAAAGAGTAAAACAAGAAATTGAAGAAGTTTTAGGAATTGATGCATCTATGGCAATTCCTGTTAGCGCAAAAGCTGGTATAGGTATTGAAGATGTTTTAGAAGCAGTTGTAGATTTTGTTCCGCCACCTGTTGATACGATAGAAAAACCTCTAAGAGCGCTTGTATTTGATAGCGCATATGACCAATATTTAGGAACTCTTTGTTTCTTTAAAATTATTGATGGAAAAATGAAACTTGGCGACAAAGTTAAGTTTATGGCATCTAAAAAAGAATATGAAGTTGTAGAACTTGGATATTTAACCCCAACAAGAGTGCAAGTTGACGAACTTGTTTGTGGTGATGTAGGCTATTTCGCAGGATCTATAAAAGAATTAACACGATTTGTCGGTGATACAATTACTACAATTGACTCTCCAGCAAAAGAACCCTTACCTGGGTACAAAGAAGCATTACCAATGGTATTTTCAGGTATGTATCCTGTTGATAACGAGGATTATCACGATCTAAAAGAAGCATTAGAAAAACTTAAACTTAATGATAGCAGTATTACATTTGAACCTGAAACATCAAGTGCATTAGGATTTGGTTTCCGTTGTGGATTTTTGGGTATGCTTCACATGGAAATTGCGCAAGAAAGATTAGAACGTGAATATAACCTTTCTTTAGTTACGACTGCTCCATCTGTTGTTTACCATGTTTTCAAAACAAACGGAGAAATGGTTGAAATCGACAACCCTGCAAATCTTCCGGCTCCACAATATAGAGATTATATAGAAGAACCTTATGTTAAAGTTCAAATAATTGTTCCAAACGAATATGTAGGCACTCTAATGGATTTGGCTCAATCTAAACGTGGAATTTTTGTTAACATGACATACCTAGACAAAGTCAGAGCAAGTTTAGAATATGAAATTCCATTGAGTGAAGTTATTACAGACTTCTATGATCAACTAAAATCACGTTCAAAAGGCTATGCAAGTATGGATTATGAATTCAAAGACTACAAACGTTCAAAACTTGTAAAACTTGATGTTATGCTTGCTGGTGAAGTTGTTGACGCTCTTTCTGTAATTTGCCACGAAGATAACGCTTTTTATATTGGTCAAAAATTAACCGCTAAATTAAAAGACATTATCCCTCGACAATTATTTGAAGTTCCAGTTCAAGCAGCCGTAGGTGGTCGTGTAATCGCTCGTACAAACATTAAAGCAATGCGTAAAAACGTTCTTGATAAATGTTATGGTGGTGACATTTCTCGTAAACGTAAACTTTTAGAAAAGCAGAAAAAAGGCAAAAAACGTATGAAATCTATCGGCCGTGTGGAAGTTCCACAAGAAGCATTTATGGCCGTTCTTAGTCTGGAAGACGAATAATTCCATGTCGTATAGCGTATAATGCAGTGTCTGTTCGATTTTTGCAACCAAATTTTTGCAAAATAGAACTCAAGTGTGCCTTTATTGTATGATGTGTAACATTTAGCTCTTTTGCAATTGCTTTGTTATCTAAACCCTTTACAAGCGCAACCAATACCTCTTTCTCCCTGGGTGTTAATTCAATTTTTGACATTTATCCCTCCTGAAAAAATACTATTAAAATATAACCCATATTGCTATTAGCCATTTGTCTATAGTTTATTAATTTCACTTTAAATATCTTGTATAACCGTATTTCTTGATTTATTTATTTAAAATCATTTGTTAACTTATGTAACAATATGTAAATAGTATATATCCTTTATAGCAATTTTGGGAGGTAAAAATACTTTATTTATGTATAAGATGTGAAAATCTTAGATAGGAAAAGAAAATTATTAAGAGAATGTGAGTAAAAAAGGAGATCGATATGGGTATCGAATTTGACGGAAAAGGAAATGGCATTAATGGTGGATTTTTTGTTAGACGAAACGAAACATCAAAAGAACCACCAAAAATTGAAACAGTTGATGTAAAAGCAACTGATAACAAACCTGTTGGAGAATATGGAGAAAAATTACTCGATCAGGTTCAACCAAGATTTATAACAGCAGCTCGAATTCCAGAAGCAGATGCAGTAGAATTAACAGAAATGTATGCTATGGCTGGAATTAAAGCACCAAAAATGCCAACAGTTGCACAATATGCAAGTATTTCTAATCATGTAACAGATTTCACTAGAGGTATTGATGATTTAGATACAACTAATAATGCTCAAGCATTATTTGATTCTGACGAATTTAGAACATTAGATGATATTTTTGGTATTTCATAAACAGTTTTAAACCAAATTTTACTCACAAATTTAAAGACCACTTCGGTGGTCTTTTTATTTGCTTTTAATTTTGTTAAGTTATGTAACATAAATGGATGAATTTCGTCTTAATTATTAAAGAAATGGAAAAATTTGCCGATAAATACCATGTGAGTAAATGAAAAGGAGGCCAAAAATGGCTATCGAGTTTAACGGAAAAGGAAATGTAAACAATTTTAGAATCGCAAAAGATATCGAAGGTTCTAAAGAAGTAGTTAGGGAAGAAAAAGTTGCAGAACAAAAACCTGTTGTAGACAACAAGTTTGTCAAAGAAGTTGGTGAAGAACTACTAACTTCCAACATGGCTAGTGTGTATGGCGTAAAAGTTAACAAAGTTGCCGGTGAAAAAATCGACAAAGATTTTTGGGGTGACGCACTTAATGGCTTGAACCTAAAAGACACTACAGTTGCTCAGGAAACTGTAAAAGGTGTAGCTAATCTTGGTAACGCATTTGCAATCGCAGATATGGAACAAAAAATGGCTAAATCACCTTTCATTCAAGCATTAAACAGAGAATTTGGAATTTAACTTATAAATACACATTTACTCATGTGAAAGAAAATTTCACACACACTTTACTCACTTTATAAAACCTGTACTTCGGTCAGGTTTTTTATTTTATAAAAAAACTCCCTTTTAAGGGAGTTTAATATTATTACATTTCTACGTATTCTCTTAAGCGTTTGCTTCTATTTGGATGACGAAGTTTTCTAAGAGCTTTAGCTTCAATTTGTCTGATACGTTCACGAGTAACACCAAACAATTGACCTACTTCTTCTAAAGTTCTTTGACGACCGTCGTCCATACCAAAACGTAATCTCAAAACATCTCTTTCTCTAGGAGATAATGTGCAAAGAACTTCTGCCAAATCTTCTCTCAAAAGTTCTGATGCAACTGTTTTGATTGGAGCATCTGCTTCTTTATCTTCAATAAAATCACCTAAACGTGAATCTTCTTCTTTACCAATTGGTGTTTCCAATGATAAAGGTTCTTGAGCGATTTTAATAATTTCACGAAGTTTAGGGATTGAAACATTCATTTCGATTGCCAATTCATCTTCGGTTGGTTTTCTTGAAAGTTCTTGAGCTAAGCGACGAGTAACCTTTTTCAATTTGTTAATTGTTTCAACCATGTGAACAGGAATACGAATTGTTCTCGCTTGATCTGCAATAGCACGTGTAATTGCTTGTCTAATCCACCAAGTTGCATATGTTGAGAATTTGAATCCTCTTTCGTGATCGAATTTTTCTGCTGCACGGATTAAACCTAAGTTACCTTCTTGAATAAGGTCCAAAAATAACATTCCACGACCCACGTATTTTTTCGCAATACTTACAACCAAACGCAAGTTTGCTTGAACAAGTTTTCTTTTAGCAATTGCTCCAGGAGTGCCACCTTGAAGAATTTTTCTTGCTAATTCAATTTCTTCATTTGCTGATAATAATTTAATTCTACCAATCTCACGCAAATACAATCTTACAGGATCATCTACTGCAATTCCTTTTGGTAATTCAAAATCAGCATCTTCTTGGTCTTCTTCTGAATCTGACATCATATATATGTCGTCTAAATTCATTTTATTACCCATTTTAGACGTAACAATATCTTCAATATTGTCTGTACTAATATCCATATTCATGTAGTTAACACTATCATGTTCGGCTTCTAGGACAGAATCCTCATCTAAATCTTGTAAATCTAATGTTTCATCTTCCATTACGCTTACAACTGAGGAACCAGGTTGTCTTTTCTTAGTCATTCATTTTTCTCCGATTGTTAATCTTATCTCTTAATTGCATTTGAATTTTTAGGGCTTCGGTATCATC
>SUTY01000005.1 GCA_015152455.1 Cyanobacteria bacterium SIG32 | reverse complement strand
TATTACAACTATGAAAGGTATCAATGGAGCAGAAATAAAATGACTCCTGTACAATACAGAAGTCATTTATTACTTGCCTCTTGATCCACCCTTTTTTCTTTGTCTAGTTTTTAGGGTTCAGTTCATTGAGCCTCTTTTTTTACTTAACAAAATAACTTGCATTTACATTGGCATAAATTTTTACTGAACCTGATGATATTGGAACTGATCCCATAGCTGAGGCACTATCCATCATTTCGCTTTTTGCGACCATGTTATACATAATTCTTTGATTTACACCTGATGTATTGCAACTTCCATTAAGAGATTTGACACCTTTAATTTGTGAACCTGCAGCCTTTGCCAAGTTTTCAGCTCTTACTCGAGATTTTTGGGCTGCCTGAATTAACAACTCATCACAATATTCTTCATAAGACGATAATGTAAAACTCAAATTATCAATGTTTGTAGCACCTAGTGCAATAGCTCTGTCAATTATTTCTCCAACTTTATCCACTGATTTTGTATGCACAATTATACGATTTGAAACTTGATACTTTTCAAAATTCTTTTTGCCGTTTATGTAATGATAAACAGGTTGAGCAGAAAAATCTGATGTTTTTACATAATCACCATTGGCCTCTGTAATCATCTCTTTCATTGCACCATATAGTCTTTCAGAAAGCTCTTTATTTTGTTGCGTAGCATCCTGCAAAGATTTTAAATCATCCGTAACAACTGCAATAGAAACCTCAACGGTGTCAGGTGTCATTTCTTTATTAATTGACGCATTTGCGTTTATAAATCCTTTTTCATTTTCTGCAAAAACTGCAGACGAAAACATTAAGCAGCAAACCGCTGTAATCGCTAAAATCTTTTTCATATATTTCTCCTTATTTTATAACTGGTTCTTCTTCTGAAACTTTCTGTACAACTTCAGAGTTTTCTGAAACTTCTGCAGCTTCAGTAGTTTTAATAACATCTTCTTTTTGAATTTCTTGAAGATTTTTGATCATCATTTGATTAAGCATTTTTGCCTGTGATTGCATTCTTATACGCTCCATCAAGGCATTCATTTCTTCTTCATTTAATTCTTTTGGAGATTCAAAAGAAACCGAAAAACTTTGTTTATTAGCAATGAAATAAACCAAAGCTACAATTGCCCACAATAAAATTCCTTGATACAAATTGATTTCAGGAACTGTAGAACCTGCAAAATGATTCCAAATATTCATAGCTACAAATCCTGGGAAAGCAACAAAACCTGCAGCCAAGCAAGTTACAACAAACAAAGCAGTAATCAATCCTTTTATTCCCGAAATTTGTATTATTTTTGCATTTCTTTTCATTAGTATTCCTTTATCATTTCAAGAAATTCATCTTCTGTCAATATTATAACACCTAAATTTTGTGCTTTATCTAATTTTGATCCTGCATTTTCACCTGCTAAAACATAATCAGTCTTTTTAGACACTGATGACGAGGTTTTTCCACCATTTTGTTTTATTAATTCAGAAGCTGCATCTCTTGTCATATTTTGTAATGTACCTGTCAAAACAAAAGTTTTGCCACCTAATTTGTCAGATTTTGTTGTAACTTCAGCCGTTGGATTAATTCCAAGCGCCTTTAATTCATCCAACATTTTTAAATTTTCTTCATTGTGGAAAAATTCATACACAGAATCCGCCATTTTATCTCCAACGCCGTCAATTTTAGCTAACATATCTCTTTCTGCATTTTTAATAGCGTCCAGAGAGGTAAATTCGGACGTTATAAGTTCAGCCGTTTCTTTCCCTATATGCCTAACTCCAAGAGCTGTTAAAAGCCTTTTTAGGGGCCTCTCCTTGCTTTCTTGAATTGCATTAAACATGTTATAAGCTGATTTTTCCTTAACACCTTCCAATTGCATAAAATCTTGCATAGTAAGTTTGTATAAATCGACAGGATTGCTTATAAAATTGCCTTCATATAATTGTTGAATTACGGCAGGTCCGATATTATCAATATCCATAGCATCTTTTGAAACCCAAAATTCTATTTTAGCCATTATTTGCTGAGAACAATTTTGGTTTTCACAATATAAATTAACCTCACCCTCACGAGTTACCAAAGATGCATCACATGCCGGACATTTTGTAGGAGCAACATATGGTTGCAAACTTTTGTGTTCTTCTGTTTCCATAACTTTGATAACTTTTGGGATAATTTCTGCCGCTTTTTTAATTAAAACAGTATCTCCAATTCTAACATCAAGTCGTTTTATTTCATCAAAATTATGCAAACTAGCCCTTGCGACAGTGCTTCCTGCTAACAAAACTGGTTCTAATATAGCAACAGGCGTAACTGCACCTGATTTACCGATATTTAATTCAATATCAAGAAGTTTTGTTGTAATTTCTTCTGGTGGGAATTTAAACGCAGTTGCCCATTTTGGAGCACGAGATGTGAAGCCTAAATCTTGCTGACAAGCAATACTATTGACTTTAATTACAACACCGTCTGTTGCATAATCCAAATCAAATCGTTTCGTATCCCACTCTTTGATATACTGAATAGCTTCTTCCATATTTTTACAATGTCTGACATTAGGATTAACTTTAAATCCTAATTTTTTCAAATACATCATTCCGTCATAGTGAGTTGACGGCGCATTTGGGATATTTTCAAATACAGAAGAATAGACAAAAATAGACAAATCTCTTTTCGCTGTTATTGTACTATCTAACTGCCTGATAGAACCACTTGCCGCATTACGAGGATTTGCAAAAACCTTTTCTCCTTTAGCCAAATTTTCTTCATTCAATTTTTCAAAAGAAGATTTTGGCATATAAATTTCACCACGAACTTCCACATCAACAGGTTCAAAAAGTTTTAACGGAATAGCTTTTACTGTTTTTAGATTGGTAGTAATATCTTCACCAGTAATACCATCACCACGAGTTACACCTCTTACAAAAATCCCTTTTTCATATGTAAGTGCTATCGCTAATCCGTCAATTTTAAGTTCGCAAACCAGATCGATATCTTTACCGCATTCTTTTTCAACCCTATCGTACCATTTGTACAATTCTTCATCATTATACGTATTATCCAAACTATACAGACGATATTTGTGAGTATGAGGGAAAAACTTTTCACTAACCGATCCAACTCTTTGAGTAGGGCTATCAGGAGTTTTTAAAAGCGGGAATTGTTCTTCCAGTTGTTTTAATTCTGCAAACAACTGGTCATACTCAAAATCACTTAAATAAGGATTTTCTTCCACATAGTATTTATAGTTACTTTTATTTATTTCGTCTTTTAAAAAATTTATTCTATCTAATGTCATTTACATTACCATCAAAAGTTCTCTGATAACTTTAGTCGCAACTGCAGTAGAAACACCTGACGTATCATAGTCAGGAGCCAATTCCACGACATCAGCACCAACTATATCAAAGTTTTTAAGATATTCAAACCAACCCATAAGTTCATTAAATTGCATTCCACCTGATTCAGGTGTACCAGTACCAGGCATAACTGAAGGGTCCAAAACATCCAAATCAACTGTTAAAAATATCTTTTTACCTTTTAATACATCTAATTCTTCGTATTTGTGAATTAATGTATTATGTTTCTTCATAAAATCAAATTCTTCTTTCATGCCTGAACGAATACCAATTTGTTTAATATTTTCAGGTCCTACGATTTTTGAAGCATGACGAATAACTGCAGAGTGTGACATTTCTTCACCCATATACTCTTCTCTCAAATCTGTATGCGCATCAAAATGAATTATTGCCAAATCTTTATGATATTTTGCAACTGCCTTAATTTCTGGCAAAGTTACCAAGTGTTCACCACCGATACCAAATACTCTTTTGCCATCTTTATAAATATCTTCGACATTTTGCTCAATAACTTCTAAAGTTTTATACGTATTACCTAGAGGAAATTCCAAATCACCTGCATCATGAAAATTCACATCAGCCAAATCCTTATCAAATCTTGGTGAATATTCTTCCAAACCCCAGCTTGCAAGTCTGATTTGCTCAGGTGCAAAACGAGAACCTGAACGATAAGATACCGTTCCATCAAACGGCAAACCTAACATTACAATGTCTGAAGTTTCGTATTCTGGGTTTTGCCCCATCCAAGTTCTATCCAAAAACGGTCCTCTAAGCATAATTTTCTCCTTTTTTAGTATTATACCATAATAAAAAGTATTTATGATATAATACTCGTTGAAAGGTGGTTAAATATGCAAAGAATAGTATCAGGAATGAGATCAACAGGAAGATTACACTTGGGTCATTATTTAGGAGTAATCCAAAACTGGGTTAAACTTCAAGAAAATAATGAATGCTTTTTCTTTGTTGCAGACTGGCACGCCTTAACTACCAAATATGACAATACAAAAGATCTTCGTCAAGATGTTGTTGATGTTGTTATCGATTGGCTTGCCGCAGGAATTGACCCTAAAAAATCAACCATCTATGTACAATCTATGATTCCTGAAATTGCCGAATTAAACATATATTTAAGCATGATAACACCACAAAATTGGGTTGAACGTGACCCAACCTTAAAAGATATGGCGAAAATTTTACGCACAAAAGAGGCTTCTAATTCACAAATAAGCTATGGTTTAATGGGATATCCTGTTTTAATGAGTGCTGATATTATGATGCTTAATTCAGACGCAATTCCTGTAGGTATGGATCAGGTAGCACACATTGAAATTACACGTGATATTGTTAGAAGATTTAATAACATTTACAAAACTGATTTCTTCAAAGAACCAAAACCTTTGTTGAATGAATGCGCATATATTTGCGGTCTTGACGGCAACAAAATGAGCAAATCATACGACAATGACATTAAAATTTCTGACACTGAAGAAGTTACCGCAAAAAGAATTATGAGTGCTATAACTGACAGAAGCAGATTACGTCGTGATGATTTAGGACATCCTGATCAATGCGAAGTTGCGTTCAAATATTGGGAAATATTTGGAGAAAAAGACCAAATCGAAACAGTTAAATGCGAATGCGAAAAAGGTTTAAGAGGTTGCGCGGACTGCAAACGACAACTTGGTGCTATCGTAAACGAACGTCTTAGAGAAATCAGAGAACGCAGAAAATATTACGAAGCTCATATTGATGAAGTTCATCAAATAATTAGAGAAGGTTCTGAAAAAACTCGTAAAGAAGCTCAAAAAGTTCTTACTGAAGTTCGTAACCTTATTGGCATGTATTAACATATTTTAAAATCTTTACACAAATTTATAATAATTGTATTATTATAAAAGTAGATATTATCAGACTTTAGAGGACAAATAATTGGTTGATAAATTTTATATAAAAGGTGGAACACCTTTAAAAGGTGAAGTATGTATAGGTGGGGCTAAAAACTCAGTCCTAAAACTTATGGCAGCTGCACTTTTGGCAAAAGGTGAAACTAAAATATACAACGTACCTGAGTTGACTGACGTTGAGATTATGCTTCAAGTAATCAATAGTTTGGGAGTTAAAACTTCTCACAACAAAGAAGAAAAATCCATAACAATTGATGCAACAGAAATTACTGAAATTACTGCAAAATACGAACTTGTAAGCAAAATGAGAGCATCATTTAATGTTTTAGGTGCTTTGGTTTCTCGTTGTAAAGAAGCAATTGTTGCTCTGCCTGGTGGTTGCGCAATTGGAGAACGCCGTGTTGATTTTCATATCAAGGGGTTAGAAACTCTTGGTGCTAAATTAAAAATCGAAAACGGCTATGTACACGCAAAAGCTCACAAACTCGTTGGTGCTGAAATATGCTTAGACTTGCCATCAGTTGGCGCAACTGAAAACTTAATGTTAGCTGGCGTTTTGGCCGAAGGTTCAACAAGAATTCAAAACGCAGCCCAAGAACCTGAAATCGTTGACTTGGCAAATTTTCTAAACGCTATGGGTGCTGATATTATTGGCGCTGGCACATCTGAAGTTGTTATTAATGGTGTAAAACAAGAAGATTTACATCCAATAGAATATACAACTATTCCTGATAGAATCGAAGCCGGTACATTTATGGCTGCAATTGTCGGTACAAAAGGTAAAGCAGTTATCAGAAACATTTATCCAGCACATTTGACATTCTTTACTGATAAACTATTGAAAATGGGTGCAAATATTAAACTTGTTGACCCAACATCAATAGAAGTAGCTTGTAAAAACAGATTGAGTTCAATCAATTTCGTAACCCAACCGTACCCAGGTTTTCCTACAGACTTACAATCAATGGCAATGACACTTTTAACAACAGCAAATGGTGTTGGTATCATTACAGAAAGTCTATACGAAAACAGATTTATGCAAGTTCCTGAACTTCGCAGAATGGGTGCTGATATTCACCAAGACAGAAACCACGCTATTATTAAAGGCGTTAAAAAACTTACAGGTGCAACTTTAACCGCAAGTGACTTAAGAGCTGGTGCCTCATTAGTTGTTGCAGCTTTAATGGCGGAAGGAAATTCTGTTATTGGAAAACTACATCATATAGATAGAGGATACGAAAATTTTGAAAATAAGATAAGATTGTTAGGAGGCAAAATAGAGAGAAAAGAAGAAGTGATTTCTCCTATTGAGCTATCGGAGGAAATAAGAAATGAGTCCTACTTATAAGCGCTGGTATGATCATGACCCATTATTATTAGAAGTAATTGAGCTTTTGAGAAATTATCAAACAGAATTAAGAGCTCAAGCAGAAGTTTTCTTGCAAAAAATTGAAGAAAAAGTATCAAAAGAGACAATTGATAAATTTTATGCAATGGTAAAACCTGTAAATGCAAATAATCGTTGGTACGATAAAGATCCTGTTATTTCAAGAACAGTTGAAATTTTAAGAATTGTACCACCTGAAGCTCAAAAAATTTGCGCAGAAAACTTTATCAAAACACTTAAAGAAATGGGCATTGAATACGTTAGCCCTAATGCTCAAAAATAATGATTGATTATTTATCAAGTGAAAAATTTTTAGAATATAGAGATTATGTTAAAAAATCCCGTTCTTTTGCAGTAACGGGATTAACTTCTGTTTTAAGGTTATTACTAATTAAAATCACCAGCGGAATTTCTAAAAACAAAGTTTTGGTTATAACATCTACAGAACAAAGTGCCTTAAAATTTCAAAATGATCTTAAAAAAGCATTCAATCTAAATTCTGAACTTATTCCGTTCCAAAATATTTCAATGTATGAAACCGTTTCACCTAATTTGTACGAGTATAGTGAACAAATCAGAATTTTGAGAAAACAACCTGATATTGTAATTTGTCCTGTAAAAACTTTACTGGAAAAATTCCCTAATGAGGACTTTTTTACATCAAATACTCTAAAAATAAAAATTGGTGACGAGATAGATTTAAAAGATTTAAGTCAAAAACTTGTATCTTTGGGATACAAACGCTCTACAATGGTTAGTGATGTAGGAGAATTTAGTATCCGAGGTGATATCGCAGATATTTATTCACTAAACGAAAACCCTGTCAGAATAGAACTTTGGGGTGACGAAGTTGTTGACATAAGATATTTTAACAATGAATCTCAAAAATCTATCGAAAAAATAAAAGAAACAGAAATTTTACCAATATACAAATTCGTTTTGAACGAAAACAGTCCCAAATTAAATGAAGAAGATGATGGCTATTTTGAAGGCATAGAAGTTTATCAAAATTATTTTAATAATAATTTTGTAAGCATCTTAGATTATTTTAAAGATTACGTTTTACTTTTTGATGAAACTTCTGAAATCTATTCAAAATACGAATTTGTTGACGAAAACTTATCAAAACAACTTGAAGAAAACATCAAATTAGAACTCTTAAAACCATTAAAAAACAAAAACCATTTTGATTTTGGGGAATTTTTAAGAAAGACATCATATTTTACAAAAATCGGTTTAAATAACTTTATTGATGGTGAAATAGATGACATAATAGAGTTTAACGCTCAACCATTAAAGAATTTTGAAGCAAATCTTGACTTAATAACTGAATTTATAAAAGAACACGAGGGATACAAATTTATAGTCGCAACAGATTACCCTGAACGAGTCAAAGAAATATTATCAGAACGTGAGATATTTAATATTACATTTATTGATAGTATAGCAAGTGCCGGAACAATATTAGAAGATTGCAAAACTATCATAATGACCGACAGAGAGCTGTTTAATAAACGTTCAAAAGAAATTACGACCTCACGACGTTTTTACTATAAAGAAAAACCTGAATTTATAGAAAATATAAACGATATTCAAGAAGGTGAATATGTTGTTCATACAATCCACGGTGTTGGGATATACAGAGGCTTAACACAACAAGAAGTTGACGGTCAACTAAAAGATTACCTCACAATTGAATACGCTGCAAAAGACAGACTTCACATTCCTGCTGAACAAATTAACCTACTTGTTCGCTACCGAGGTTCAGGCTCCATAAAACCAAAACTTTCCAGAATGGGTGGCAAAGATTGGGAAAATACAAAATCTCGTGTTAAAAAAGAAGTAGAAGCTGTTGCATATGATTTATTAAGACTTTATGCACGCCGTAAGATGCAACAAGGAATCCAATTTTTACCTGACACAACTTGGCAAGTCGAAATGGAAGAAGCATTTGAATTTGTTGAAACACCTGATCAAATGCGAGCAATTAATGAAGTTAAAGCTGATATGGAAAGCGATCAGCCAATGGATAGACTTATCTGTGGGGACGTTGGCTTTGGCAAAACAGAAGTTGCAATGCGTGCAATTTTCAAAGCTGTAACTTCAGGCAAACAAGTCGCTGTTGTCGTTCCGACAACCATTCTTGCACTACAACACTTCCAAACAATCGCTGAACGTTTCAAACCTTTCGGTGTTCAAGTTGAATTGATGTCAAGGTTTAGAAGCCAAAAAGAACAAAAACAAACAATCAAAAACCTTGCAACAGGAGCCTGCGACGTTGTAATTGGGACTCATAGATTACTTCAAGACGGAATTATTTTCAAAGATTTAGGACTTCTCGTAATTGATGAGGAACATAGGTTCGGAGTACGGCATAAGGAAAAATTAAAACAATTGCGTGAAAATATTGACATTTTAACAATGTCAGCAACACCTATTCCAAGGACGTTGTATATGTCTTTATCAGGTATAAAAGATATGTCTGTGATTAACACTCCACCTAAAAACAGATTACCAATCAAGACATTTGTTGGCGAATGGAATGAAAACATGGTTAAAAATGCCATAATCCATGAATTAGACAGAGAAGGACAAGTTTTTTATCTTTATAACAGGGTAGAAACGATTGAAGAATTCAAATTTCATCTTCAAAAACTCTTACCTAACGCAAGAATTGCAGTAGGTCATGGTCAAATGGATGAAAAACAATTAGAAGAAGTCATAGTGGATTTTTCAAATCATGAATATGATATTTTACTTGCAACAACAATTATCGAAAATGGGATTGATATTCCAAACGCAAATACAATGATAATCCATGATGCAGATAGATTTGGCTTAGCACAACTTTATCAACTTAGAGGTCGAGTAGGACGTTCACAAAGGCAAGCATATTGTTACTGTTTCTACAGAAAAAGCAAAGAAATTTCAAAAGATGCAATACAACGTCTAAAAGCAATAAAAGAATTTACGACTCTAGGAAGTGGTTATCAAATTGCACTTCGTGATGTTGAAATTAGAGGTGTTGGAAATATCTTAGGCACAAAACAACACGGACATATGATAAATGTAGGTTTTGACACATATTGTCAACTTTTAGAAGAAGCTGTCCAAGAACTTCAAGGACAATTTGTACAAAAATCAACCCCAACCATTGTTGACATAAACACAACTGCATTTATTCCTGATGAATGGGTGGGTTCTTCTGAACAAAAAATGATAGAATACAAACGATTGGCTGATGTAAAATCTCTGGTAGAATTGGATTATATAACTGAGGAATGGAAAGACCGTTTTGCCAAACCACCTGAGAGCGTAGAAAACCTTATCAAATTAATAAAAATAAGGCTTGCTGCAACAGATGTAAATATTTCTTTAATTCGAGAAACTTCAGAAAACATACGAATTTACACACCATTTTTACAAGGGGAATGGAATATTTTACAAAAAGCCTTACCTGGTAACATTCTTAAACGCATAAAATTCACGATAGCACCAAAATCTTGTGCGGAAGGAAATTCAATAATTTTGTTAAACAATTCATATATGAACTTTGATGAAGTATTTAACATTTTAACAGATTTGTTTTATTATATACATAAAGTTAGTCATGAATATTAAATAAGGAGAGACATTATATGAAAAAATTAGTAGCAACACTTGCAATATCAGCAGTATTGTTTTCAGGCTGCAGCTTAAAACAAGATGCAATCATTAAGATCAACGACAAAGTGATTACACAAGCACAATACGACAAATTATTTGACAAACAAGCTGATAATTCTGTATTTGCAAGAATGGGCGTTAATATTAAAGAAAATCCAAACGGATTTATGTATTTGATGATCCAAGAACGTGTTATCAATGAACTTATTGTTAAAACATTATTAGAAGAAGAATTAGTAAAAAGAAACATCAAAGTTACAAAAGAAGATGTTGACAATGCAGTTAAGGAAATCATTGATAAAATTGGTTCTAAAGAACAATTAAATATGATTTTGAAACATAACGGAATTTCTGTAGCACAATTTAGAAAAGATTTAACAGAAGAAGTTAAAATGAAAAAACTAGCAGCAGAATTAGGTAAAAGTGACGTAACAGATGCTGAAGCTCAAAAATTCTACAAAGAAAATATTAACAAATTCAAATATCCTGCAAAAGTTAGAGCTTCTCACATCTTAGTTGCTGCAGATCCGGAAGAAGTTAAAGAAATTGTAACTTCTGAACCTAAAAATAAAGACCTAACCGAAGCTCAAATTAAAGCTAAAGTAAACGAAGAAATGAATGCCAGAAAAGCTAAAGCTGAAAAATTACAAAATCAGGCAAAAGCTAATATCAATGACTTCGCAAAACTTGCTAAAGAAAATTCTGATGACGCAGCAACTGCCGTAAAAGGTGGCGATCTAGGTTTCTTTGCTCACGAAGAAATGGTTCCTGAATTTTCTAAAGCTGCATTTGCTCAAAGACCAAACACAGTTTCACCTGTAGTTAAATCAAAATTTGGCTATCACGTAATTTTAGTTACAGACAGAATGGAAGCAGGTCAAGAACCTTTTGAAAAAGCTAAAGCTGATATCAAAAATTATTTGACAAACCAAAAACAACTTGAACTTCTTGATAATTTAACAGAGTCTTTGAAGAAAAATGCAAAAATTGAATATGTTAAAGCTGAATATAGCCCAAAAGCTATTCAAGATAAACTTCAAAACCAAGTTAAAGAACAATCACAAGACGACAAATCAAAAACTAAAACAGAAAACAAAAAATAGTATAGATGTTAGGAAGTAAGTTAGTAAGAGAAGTATTTACCATATAAATCTTACTAACTTACTAACTCACTTTAAAAGGAACAAAATGCATCAAAACTCAATAAAAAACTTTATAACTTGCTTAAATACTAACTCCCTAAGTGTATTAGGGGGGGGGTAGAAACGCTCTCGTAGTCTGGGTTTTAGGCATATCCGCCGTTGAATGGTTAAATAGTTTAAAGGTTGAAAGGTTGTTAACAAGAATTAGATCTTGTACAACCTTGTTTTGTTATGCAAAGAATTTAAGTCCTCCCAATTCTAAATATTCCCTCCCTAGACAGGGAGGGTTAGGGTGGGTGGACAATAGATTAACTTCTTGATCACTTGATCACTGATATCTTGGTCACATCAAAATAACCACCCACCCCCAGCCCCTCCCTAGCGAGGGAGGGGAGTAGAGAACAGTAATTTAAAAAATCGTAGTACATATAAAAAAATGAAAGGAAAAAAGTTATGAAAAAAACTGTAAAGAACTTGATCACTTGGTCACCTAGTCACTTGATCACTTCACAAAAATCCGCTTTCACTCTAGCAGAAGTATTGATTACTTTAGCAATTATTGGCGTAGTTGCAGCAATGACAATTCCAACTCTTGTTGCTGAATACAACCAAAAATCTTGGGATACTGCATCAACTGTTTTTAATAGAAGACTTGGGGAAGCATTGGCTATGATGAATACTACTTCATCTTTAGCTGGGTATTCAACGACTGCGGATTTTGTGGAAGAATTAGGCAAACATATTAAAATTACAAAAACATGTTCTAGTGACAAATTAACTGATTGTTTTACAAGTACGATTACAACAACTGGTGATCCTGTTGAAACTAAAGATTTAAAAGCATCTAAAAATCTTTATTCAACAGAAAACTATGGTACTGAAACTATTGGTGTTCAATTTGCTGACGGAGTATCAGCTTTGATTGCTTATAATCCAAAAGCTACTCAAGATCCTTTATCTAACCAAGTTGTTAGATTAACTGGTTCCAAAGATAGTGTTGGATTATCTACTGATGCTATTTCTATTCTTTATGATGTTTCAGGTGGTAAGACCCCAAACCAAATGGATACAGGGAAAGACATAAGAGGGATTAATATTGCTATTAAAACAGGTGCAACAATGAAAGACCTAGGAATGATATCAATAGGAGTAGATTGTTCAACAGCTGCAAAAAATTCAACAGATGCTAATATCAAATCAGATTATAATGCATACTGTGGAAATTCGCCATCAGGTTCTAGCACTGACTATTGGGCAGGTGCTAAAAAAGCATGTGCAGAACTAGGAATGAATCTTCCAACAATCACAGAACTACAAGACCTCTATTCAAGAAAGGGTGAAGAAGGAATTCCAACCTCTGGCGCATACTGGTCCTCTCAAGAAAATGGTTCCATCAGTGCCGAAGTATTTGACATTGAAATCGCACACCATTTTGACGACCGTAAAGACCTTAATAGTAATTATTATGCATTTTGTTTAAGCAATTAAAATCTCAACAAAAATATCTAACTTATTATGTATAATACAATTTCCAACAAACAAAAAAAGACCACCTTTCGGTGGTCTTTAGTATCTTAGTGAGTAATTATTATTCGTTGATATAATCTCTTACAACACCTTCATAAGCATCAACGTAGATTTTTCTGATATCTTCCATTAATGGATATGCTGGGTTAGCACCAGTACATTGATCGTCGAATGCTAATTCTACCATTTCATCTAATTTAGCGTAGAAGTCTTTTTCTGAAACGCCAAATTCTTTGATTGATTTTGGTAAGTTGATAGCATTTTTCAATCTTGTAATTTCAGCTAACAATAATTCAACTTTTTCGTCGTCATTTTTACCACCCAAACCAAGTTCATCAGCAATTTGACCATATTTAGCTTTTGCGTTAGGGAACTTGTATTGAGGGAAAATACATTGTTTTTTAGGACAATCAGTTGCGTTGTATTTGATTACTTGATTGATTAACAATGCGTTAGCAACACCGTGAGGTACGTTGAACATAGCACCCAATTTGTGAGCCATTGAGTGGCATAATCCTAAGAATGAGTTAGCAAATGCCATACCAGCAATTGTTGCAGCGTAGTGCATTTTTTCTCTAGCGATTGGATCGTTAGCACCTTCATTCCAAGAACGTTCTAAGTATCTGAAGATTAATTTTGTTGCTTCTAAAGCATTTGAGTTTGTGAAGTTTGTAGCCATAGCAGATACATAGGCTTCAATTGAGTGAACTAAAGCGTCAATACCTGATGCTGCTGTCAAACCTTTTGGCATACCATCAACAAAGTTAGGGTCGATAATTGCCATATTTGGAGTTAATGCATAATCAGCAATTGCGTATTTTACGTGAGTTTCATCATCAGTAATAATAGCAAATGGAGTTACTTCAGAACCTGTACCTGATGTTGTAGGGATTGCAACCATTGTTGCTTTTTTACCTAATTCAGGAATTCTAACGATTCTTTTTCTGATATCCATAAATCTCATAGAGATATCTTCGAATACAGTATCAGGTTGTTCATACATTAACCACATAATTTTAGCTGCGTCCATTGGAGAACCACCACCTAATGAAATGATAACATCAGGTTCGTATGGTCTAATGATGTCCATAGCTTGATTAATTGTTGATAAAGTTGGATCTGGTTTAACATCAAAGAAGATTTGATGATCAATACCGATTTCATCCAATATATTAACGATTTGATCTACTGCTCCTGAATTGAATAAGAATCTGTCAGTTACAATAAATGCACGTTTTTTACCTTCTAATTCACGAAGAGCTAAATCGATAGCACCTCTTTTGAAGTAAACTTTTGGCGGAACTTTAAACCATAACATGTTTTCTCTCCTTTCAGCGACTGTCTTGTAGTTAAGTAAGTGTTCAACACCTACGTTGCCGCTGACAGCGTTACCGCCCCAAGAACCGCAACCAAGTGTTAATGATGGTTCTAATTTAAAGTTGTATAAATCACCAATACCACCTTGTGATGATGGTGAGTTAATTAACAATCTGCAAGTTGGAATTTTTTGTGCAAAATAGTTGATTCTATCTTGAGTTCTTGCATCTGTGTATAATGCTGCTGAGTGACCAGCACCACCAATGATAACTAGATCATATGCTTTTTGTACAGCATCTTCATAATTTTCTGCACAGTATAAAGCTAATAGCGGTGATAATTTTTCGTGCGCAAATGGATGTTCAATTGCAACTTCTTGTTGTTCACCAACTAAAACTTTTGCTGATTTAGGAACTTCTACACCAGCAAGTTCTGCAATTTTATATGCAGGTTGACCTACGATTGCAGGGTTTACTGTACCAGCTTCTGTTAAGATAACTTTTTCAATTTTGCTTGCTTCTTTATCGCTTAACAAGTATGCACCACGAATTTGAAGTTCTTTTTTAACTGTTTCATATACATCTTTTACACAAACAATTGATTGTTCTGATGCACAAATCATACCATTATCAAATGTTTTTGACATAAGGATTGAAGAAATTGCCATTTTGATATCAGCAGTTTCATCAATTACAGCAGGTACGTTACCAGGGCCTACACCTAATGCTGGCTTGCCTGATGAGTAAGCTGCTTTAACCATACCAGGACCACCTGTTGCTAAAATACAATCGATATGTTTGTGAGTCATAATCATATTTGTTAATTCTAATGATGGTACATCAATCCATCCGATAATATCTTCTGGAGCACCAGCTTTAACCGCAGCTTCAAGAACTATTCTTGCAGCTTCAATTGTAGATTTTTTAGCTCTAGGGTGTGGTGAGAAAATAATTGCGTTTCTTGTTTTTAATGCAATTAATGATTTAAAAATTGCAGTTGATGTAGGGTTAGTTGTTGGAATAACACCAGCAATTACACCTAAAGGTTCTGCAACTACTTTGATACCATTTGTTTTGTCTTCTTTGATTACACCACAAGTTTTTGCATTTTTGTGCTTGTTGTAAATGTACTCAGATGCGAAGTGGTTTTTAATAATTTTATCTTCCATTACGCCCATACCTGTTTCTTCAGCAGCCATTCTTGCCAAAGGAATACGAGCTTTATCTGCAGCAGTTGCAGCAGCTTTGAAGATAGCATCTACTTGCTCTTGGGTAAATGTTGCATATATCTTTTGAGCTTTTTTAACTCTTTCGATAAGCAATTCCAATTGTTCAGCGTTGTCAACAAGAGTGGACTTGTTTAAAGCCTTTTCTAGTTTTTCAACATTTTTGTCGCTTTTTGTTGTCATTTTGTTTATTCTCCTTTTCTAATAATATATTATTTTGTTGGGAATTTATTGTAAATCCGTTAAAACCTGTATTTTTATTGGATCTTTCTTTTCGTGATTTATTTCACAATTACATTATAAGACAAGAATATTTAAAAAGCAAGTGTAAATCTTACAATCTTTATTTTTTCTTTATATAAATTGATTTATTTTCTAAAACTGCTATAATTATTTTATGAATGAATTAATCAGAAAAGTCGTATATTTTATTTTATCAATACAGGAAAAAGCTCTCACAATGCGACTTGATAAGTCTTTGAAAGGTTCTTATAAAAACAAAACATCAAAAACTATCATTGCAGGTTCAGAGCATATGACTCTTACTTCTGAAACAGAAAAAAACAAAGAGCTTGTAAGGAAAAATGTTGAAGATATTTTAAAAAATTGCGAAAATAATCCTTATAAATTATTAGAATATGTCGAAGCTGCAGGTACAAAAGTTCTTAAATTAACCTTGGCTGACAAAGTTTTACAAACAATTGGCGAAGAAGAAGGATTTATATCAGAATTATTTGGATTTAAAGCACTGTACTTAAATTTATACACTAAATCAGGATTCTCTTTCAAAAGCAAGCCTATTTTTATTGTAAGAGATGGAAACGGCACAATCGATCCATTATTTTTAATTCACCATTTTTATAAATGGTATGCCATGAAAATGAATTTGCCAGGATTTGATTTCAGAGCGCAACAGAACTTTAAAAAATACTTGAAAGACATTAATAATAAAGATTTGGCAACGCTTTCTTTAAACGACATGTTGAGCCTACAAGAAGCTATAAATAGAGATCAAGAAGCTACGGCTTTTTGCCTAGAATTAACCCAAAGAACAGAAGGGGCAAAAAAAGTACAAAAGAAAATGCTTGATGGTGGAGCCAATATTTAAAAAAACAAAAAAAATAGCAATTGGGGTAAATTGCTAAATTTCTTAGGGTAAATTGTTCATTTAAAATTATGCCATATAATAGATTGGCATATGGTTGTCCACTGTTTCTACCATATCAGCAGACTTTGGTGAAAATAGTATATCATAAGCCTTGGCAAACTTGTAACCCATTGCTTTTAATGGATTAGATTGCACTGCATCTGCGTTTTGAGTACGTCTTAAATCTTTTTCAAAACTTAGTCTGTCTGAATTTTGAAGAGATAAAAGACCTACGTTTGGGGTTATATTATTCATATTACCAGCACCGAAAGATACTGGAGAAGTTATTCTTGTTTGTACTTGAGTTATTTTCATTTGCTTCCTCCTTTCGAGGTTTTGTTATTAAGTGTTTTTTTAACACTTCTTCCTAACAATTTCACTATATACCATATAGTTTTTTTTGTCAAGCCCTATTGTGAACTTTTGTTAAGAGGTTTAAAAACAAGACAGTTGGCTAGTTTCGCCATAAAGTGCAAAAAGTACACTTATTCCTGCATTTTAGCCTTCTCCAAAATAAAAAATATAGCAAACCTTAAAAAAATAAAAAAACAAAAATCCCCCAATTGGGGTACAAAAGTAAACACTTGATTAATTGAGAAACAAGCATGCTTTTAATTTAATATAATTAAATCTTTTTCATACTTCCAGCTATTCTTAATTCCAACGGAGCCTAATGGCTCCTTTTTTTTAGCAATAAAAATGAGGAAGAAAACTTTTCCCTCCTCATTTACACTATATACAAAACCTTACCAAGGATAATCTTCTTTGAATTCAAATCCATCTACAAATAGCAATGCAGTACAAGCTGTTCTATTATCATCAATAATAGTTGCACCAGTTGTTTCATCAGTGCCTAAATCTTCAATTGGTTCAGCCTTACAAGACACGTGAAATTCATTATAATTATAACCCTCTAATCTGTAACCATAAATAATTTCATCTCTAGTAAGTCCTGCCTTATAAAATGCAGGTTGAACCTTGCCATCAACGGCTTCAAAATAAAAAGCATCACGCCCCATAACAGGTTTTTCCGTAGGCTTGGTTGTAATAACCGTCATTATAGCATATTTACCCATTATCAAAGTCGGATAAAACGAAATAACCGTACCGTTTTTTAATTTATAAGTTAAACCATTATGACTAGCTTTAAGACCGCAATATTTATCATTAACCTGATCACATTCATTAATACCAGAAAAATAAGGTGTTAAATATTTTTCAATAATTCGGCGAGAATGATCAACATTTCCATAGTTTGTCATATTCCAAGTCTGCATAGGGCCATTGTCAACTTCAGAAAGTTTAATAGCTTGAGCGTATTCAGCATATGCCTTTTTAACCCTTACTGCAGTAGCTTTTTTCTGAAAATTAGTTAGTAAAGTTGGGATTGTCATTGCTGCAACAACACCGATAATTGCTAGGGTGATTAGAACTTCTGCCAAAGTAAAAGCAGATTTTTGTGAAGTGATCAAGTGACTAGGTGACCAAGTGATCAAGTTCTTTACAGGTTTTTTCATAACTTCTTTCCTTTCATTTTTTTATATGTACTACTATTTTTTAAATTACTGAGCTATACTCCCCTCCCTCGCTAGGGAGGGCAGGGGGTGGGTGAGCTTTTATTATTGTTAATAAGCACCCACCTAAATCCTCCCTAGCAAGGGAGGACTTTTTCCTTGAAATTTGTTTTTTACATAACAAAACAAGGTTGTACAAGATCTAATTCTTGTTAACAACCTTTCAAATTTTATATTAACAGATCCTGAAACGAGTTCAGGATGACGGTACGATTTTGAACAAATCGCCGAAAACCTTGCTAGGAGAGCGTTTCTACCCCCCCCCTAATAGAGTTAGGGAGTTAGTATGTAAGCAAGTTATAAAGTTTTTTACTTGGGTCTTAAGCATTGCTCTCCATATTTTTTTTATAAGTTACTAGGATACGAAGTTCTTTTATTTGTAAATTCTTAGTGCCTTACTACCTTAGTATCTTAGCGCCTTCTTCTACACATCTGGCAAGTCGCCTTTTACATCAGCAACAACATCACATTCCAAATCAAAGACCGTATGTAATGCTTTTAGAGCTTTTTGAGCATCAATTTTATCAACAAGACAGCTGATTTTAATTTCACTTGTAGAAATCATACGGATGTTTATGTTTAGTTTAGCAAGTGTTTCAAACATAGTTGAAGCAATACCAGGTCTGTCAATCATGCCAGCGCCAATAATAGAAACTTTTGCAGTATCATCATCAACTTTAATATCGCCAGCGTTAATTTCTTGCCTTAAAGTTTCTAAAACTGCCAAAGTTTTTGGCAAATCGTTTTTATCAATTGTGAATGCAATGTCATTTGTATTTGATGCTTTTCTCGCATAAGATTGAATAATCATATCAACTGAAATATTTTCGTTTGCAAGGTTTGTAAATACTCTAGCTGCAACCCCTGGTGTATCAGGGACATCACATACAACAATTCTTGCTTGCGTTAAATCTGCAGCCACACCTGCAACTGGTCTATGTAATTCCATTTTATCAACTCCTACTATTAATGTACCCATGTCATCAAGTTTAAAACTACTTCTCACACGAAGAGGAACATTGAATTGTTTAGCAGTTTCAACACTACGAGGATGTAGAACGTTAGCACCTGCGTGAGCCAATTCCAACATTTCTTCATAAGAAACGATATCCAAGCGAGAAGCTCTAGGAACGATTCTAGGGTCTGTTGTATAAACACCTTCAACATCTGTATAGATGTCGCATCTTTCAGCATTTAATGCCGCCGCAAGAGCTACTGCTGAAGTATCAGATCCACCACGACCTAAAGTGGTGATTTCACCATCTTCTGTAACTCCTTGAAAACCTGCAACAACTATAACTTTACCTTCTTCAAGGTTTTTTCTTAATTTTTCTGTTTTAATATTAATAATTCTTGCTTTAGAGTGGATATTTTCAGTCATAATACCAACTTGCATAGCATTAAAACTAACTGCATCATAGCCTTTAGCCTGAATAGCCATTGCCAAAAGCGCTATTGAAACACCTTCACCTGTAGATAAAAGCATGTCCATTTCTCGACTTGAAGGATTTGGAGAAAGAGCCTTAGCCATTTTCACAAGATGATCTGTTGTATGCCCCATTGCAGAAACAACAACTACAACGTCATTACCGTTTTGTTTTTCTCTTAATACTACGTCAGCTACATTTTTGATTTTGTCGGTGTCAGCTACTGAAGTTCCACCAAATTTTTGAACAATAATTTTTCTCATTAATCTTCTTTAATTTCTCTCAAAAGTCTTTCTAAATCTTCCCTAAATTCGGGGTATTCGAAATTTTCTACCTTGTCAGCAATTGAAATTGCCTCTTTTATATTATATTCACAAAGGTTTTCTTTGACAAGTATGTAACAAGTATAAAACAATAAATTTAATATTTCTTGATTATTTGGAGATAATTTTTCTGCCTTGCGAAGTTTTCTCTGTGCATCCTTGTAATCCTCCAAAGAAATCAGATATTTTGCATAATCAAGATACCCTGCAGCAAATAAAGGATTAATTTTTAACAACTTATCGTATGAATCCTTCACCATATCAGTCTTACCAATCTTTGCATAACACTTAGCCAAACGATAATAATTAAAAACACGTTTTGGATCTTTTGTCAAAACACTTTTGAATATTTCGATAGCATTATCAACGTTACCATAAGCTAACTGCGCTATACCCTTAGCTTCCTCAACTGCATAGAATGTACCGTTTTTTTCTTCCACAAATTTTACGAAATCATGCATTCTGTCAAAATCTTTTGTTTCAGCACAACACAATGCCATGCCAGCTTGCGCATCAATTGATTCAATATCTTTTAACAAAGCTGACTGATACTTTAATTTAGCTTCTTCAAATCTGTACAAATCAACCAACGCATTCCCCCACGAAACATATAAAATCGAATTTGTTAATTTGTGTTCTTCCGCCTCATTAAACCATTTCATTGATAATTCATAATCAAATTTTGCAGCATTAACTTCACCAAGAAGCATATAAGCAGGTAACATATATGGATTAAGCGATACAGACATTTCTCCATATTTAATTGCCTCGTTAAAGTTTCCCTTTTGTCGGCAAAGATTTGCATACTCATACGCCGCTCCCTCAGTAGGGTTTGCAGTCATTAAAAAACTTAATTTATCTTCGGCATCATTGAAGTTCCCAAGCCTTATTTCTGCTATTGAAGCCAGCAACAATGCTGAAAAATTGTACCTGTTTATTTGTATAGCCTTACTAAATTTTTCCAAGGCTGGTGAATATTTTTTTTGTTTAAGCAATGCCATTCCCCACCCTGTATAAACATCTGTATTAACAGGAGTAACTTTACAAGCCTCTTCAAAGGAACTTTCCGCATCCTCAAACGATTTCATATTAACTTGAAGCATGCCCAATTTATACCAGATATTTTTGTCTTGAGGATTAATATGTGCAGACTTTTTAAACATTTCAATAGCTAGAGGCATATTCCCTAGCTTTTCTTCACAAATTCCTAAATATTTATACACAAGAGCATCATTTTCAGAAATTTTACACGCTTCCAATAAAACGTCACGAGCTTCCAAACAAAGTGACTTATCAATAAATTTTTTAGCTCGATTAATGTAAGCAGTTGTAGGCAAAGCCTGATTACCTGTTTCTTCTTTATAAACATTTACAGATCGATTTAATTCTTTTATCTTTTTTTGTATTTTATCTACCCAACCAAACAATCTGCGACCTCTCTAAAAGCTCCATTACCACCATCATTTTCTGTTATTTGAATTTCCAAAACTTGTTTAACATTTTTAACAGCATGTGGGACAGTTACCTTATATTTTGCATATTCCAAGCATTGAATATCATTTATATCATCACCTATATAAACAAATTCTTCCTCTGACAAAGCATATTTTTCAACAATACTTTTTAAAATATCTATCTTAACTCTAATATCTTGATAAACTTCTTGCAATTTAAACCTTTGAGCAATTGCATCAATAGCGCCACTTTTATCCCCAGAAATAATTGCAATATTGTAATCATTTCTTCTTAATATCGCAACCCCCATAAGATCTTTGTAATTTATTTTTTTTGATGTTGACAAATCATCATTTATATAAACACAATTATCGGTCAAAATTCCATCAAAATCTGTTATTATCCATTTAATACTTTTTGGTAATTTAATCAATGACAAATCTCCACTTATCTGGTATAATTATAACATAAGTTGAGGTTAAAACAAATGATTTTATATATTATTAACTGTGGATTAATTGTAGTTTTCATCTCTTTGTTTTTTATCACAAGAAAAACAAATAAACGTTGGTCAAAAATTAATGATTATTTGGGTACTGTAACAAATACAGTAAACTCAATCCGTTATGGGAATTTAACAACAAAAATTGAAAAACTCGAACATCCAACATACCAAAATGTTACGGATAGTATCAACCGAATGGTAGAAACCTTGAATGACAGAGAAAAAATGATTGTCGAATATCAAGCTGAATTAATGCGACAAAACAAACTTTTAGAATCTGTCATCAACGCATTGTCTGACGGTATATTAATCGTAAACGAAAATCACGATATTTTACGTGCAACACCAAAAGTTTCGACTTGGTTTGGAGTTAGAGGTAAAAATATCGTCGGCAAGAACATTAACGAATTTATTCAACTTGCTGACAACTTAGATATCAAAAAATTATATTGTGATGATGTCTTTATCAAACATACACCTACAAATAATTTTATTATAAGTACACAAAAACTTAAACTTGACGATAAAAAACAACGCTATGTACTGTTAATTAAAGATGTAACCAATGAACGTGAAATCGAAACATTGAAAGAAGATTTCGTTGCAACGCTTACTCACGACTTAAAGGTTCCGATTGTTGCAGAAGCTAATATTGTAGAATTTTTGTTGGAAGGTAAATTTGGCGAAATTACCGAAAAGCAAAAAGTTGCATTATTAAATATGAAAGCGTCTAATAAAGAACTTATTGATCTTGTACAAATTTTATTGGAAACGTACAAAATTAAAGAAACTGGAATAAGTTTATTGAAAGAAAATATTGCATTAACTCCATTTATTGAAGAAATTATTACAGAAACACAACCTATCGCTAACAATTCAAATATGACAATAAACTTTACTGCCGAAAGAAATTTATCTGTAATGGCGGATTCTATGCAATTGACTCGTGTAATTAAAAATCTTATATCAAACGCTATTTCACATAGTAATACAAGCAAAACAATTGATATTAAGACAGGAGAGTTGCCAGGATTTATAACTATTTCTGTAATTGACTATGGACAGGGAATTTCTAAAGAAGAAATCAAAATGATATTCAACAAATATTATTCAGCTGCAAAAAAATTCAGAAAAATCGGAACAGGTTTGGGATTATATTTATCTCAACAGATTGCGGTTTCACATGGTGGAGAAATTACCGTTGAAAGTGAAGAAAACGTACGTACAGAATTTTGCATAAAACTACCAATATAAAATTATGATTGAAAAACTTTTAGGATTATTAGACTGGATTTATAAGAAAAGATGTTACTTTTGTAAACGATCAAAAGAATCTGTCAGAATGTGTTCTGATTGTTTTGACAAATTAATAGCGTTACCAATTTGCGTAAACAGAATTATCAGCGGCGTTAATGTATATTGCGCAGGAAACTATTCAAAAGAATTACAAAAATTAATTAGAGGGTTAAAATACCATAAGCAAAGAGATTTGGCGCACTATCAGGCTAAATTCATGTACGAATATTGGCAAAAATTGAATTATACAGAAGATTTTCAGGTTGTGCCAGTTCCTCTACACACAAATCGTAAAAAGAAACGTCATTACAATCACATGGAACTCGTTGCAAAAGAATTTTGTTATTTAACTGGATATGAATATAATTTTGATTTAATAACAAGAATAAAAGACACAAAACCTCAATATAAATTAACCAAAAAAGAACGTGCCGAAAATTTGCACCAAGCATTTAAAGTTGACAAAAGCAAAAATTTAAACAAGAAAATCTTGATTATTGACGACATTTGCACAACAGGTTCAACATTTGAAGAGATGATTAACGAATTTAAACGCAATGGAATTTGTGATATAATTTGCTTTGCTACAACAACACCATTTTAAATTATGATACTAACCGCATTTTCAAAATATTTACAAGAACATAATGAAGATTTAATCCAATCTCGCACAACGTGTACAAAACTATTGTGCGAATGGATTAAAATGGTTGTATATAAAAACCCCAAAAACAATGTCGATAAAATCGTACACAAAGAAATTATGCTGGCAGAGAACTCCAACGGTGATTTTTTAATCGTCGGCAAATCCGAAAGTGGCAGAGTTTTGGTAAACGCTTTAAACAACTTTGCCTTAAGTTACGAAAATTACTTAATGAGCAAATGGCTTGCCGACAAAAAACCACACGATTTTAAATAATTAATTAATTTAACTAGAAAGTCGTGTTCAAAAAATTGAACACGACAACAATTACCATATTAAAATTTGAATGGGTAATCTTCAGGGATTTTCCAACCGTTCATCTCAATTAATTTAGTACAGAAAGCTCGTTCATTTGTAACGGTTTCTTGACATCCTAAAGTTGGATCACTCAACAAATCTACTCTTGTGCCGTCCCAAGCTGAGTTTGTAAATGGAACTAATCCTTTATTTCTAAACCATTTAACATCAGATTTTGGGAAAAAAGCAAATGTGAAATATTTGATTCCACAAAAATCTCTATTTCTATCTGCAACACCAGCTTCTTCATCCTTGATTATTTTCTCATAATCACTGGCAAATGGATAAAAAACAAAACTAGAACCTGAAAACAATAATAAACTACCATCAGGGAAATAAACCGCAACATTACCATCTTCAGTATTTTCTTCGTCCGTAACTTTTAACGTTTTTATGTATGGTGCTAAATATTTGTTAAACCATTCCAAGCCGTTGTCTGTATGATAATACGCACTTCCATCTTCACGCTCTACTCTCTCTCTGTTCAAGCTATCCCACTCTGTATAATAACCATTTGTTGCAGATGAAAGTTGTAATGCTTGATTCATAGAAGAATAAAATCTTGCCAATCGTGTTTCAACAACTTTTTTCTTGTAATTTGCAGTTAGTGTTGGAATTGTCATTGATGCAACGACACCGATAATTGCTAGGGTGATTAAAACCTCAGCAAGAGTAAAAGCGGATTTTGGGGAAGTGATCAAGTGACTAGGTGACCAAGTGATCAAGTTCTTTACAGTTTTTTTCATAACTTTTTTCCTTTCATTTTTTATATGTACTACTATTTTTTAAATTACTGTTCTCTACTCCCCTCCCTCGCTAGGGAGGGGTTGGGGGTGGGTGAGCTTTTATTATTGTTAATAATCACCCACCTAAATCCTCCCTAGCAAGGGAGGACTTTTTCCTTGAAATTTGTTTTTTGCATAACAAAACAAGGTTGTACAAGATCTAATTCTTGTTAACAACCTTTCAATTTTTATATTATTTATCAATTTATTTAGAGATCCTGAAACAAGTTCAGGATGACGGTATAATTTTGTGCAAACCGTCAAAACCCAGGCTACGAGAGCGTTTCTACCCCCCCCCTAAGGTCTTAAAGCTATATGTGGTTTGCTTTTTCATACTCTCTCCTTATTTGGTAAGTCGTTAAGTCTTTAAGACTATAGGACGTTAAGTTCGTTACATAATTAATTATTGAACTTATAGACTTATCGCCTTAACGTCTTAAAGACTTCTTCATTTTACCATTTTTTTCAACTTTTGGCAAGAAAAGATTAATTACCTGGATAATTTTTATTTTATCTCTTTAATTTTAAAATACTTTTGAAATTAGAGGAGTAAAAAAATGAACACGATTTACACAGCCCCAAATTGCGAAATGAAAGCATTTAATAATCTTTTTATTGAATTAACTGCCAAAAATTGCAATCAAAGATGCAAGCATTGCTATATCGATTTTCCGCTATCAAAAAATATTAAAGATTTTATAAACATTGATTTAATTAAACAAGCATTAGCAGATACGAATTCGCAAAACATTGAGTGCGTTTACCTTACAGGTGCAGAACCTATGACACACCCAGATTTTAATAGCATTCTGCGCTTGTGTCTTAAGCGTGCAAATGTATGTATTTGTACTAACGGTTCTTTTATAAATGAGAAAAAAGCTCGTTTCCTTAAACGTGTAGAAGACGAAAGCGAATTTGAAATAATATTCAAATTAAGCATCGACCACTACAACGAAATAAAAAATGATGACATAAGAGGAAGAGGAACATACCGTCAAACACTCCATGCAATTAAAAGTTTAGTAAAATACCAATTTAACCCGATATTGGCAATTACTGATTTTTATGACGAAGGGGAAGAAATCCTTATCAATGAGTTTAAAAATCTTTGTAATAAAATCGGATTTGATGCTGATGTCCAAAACTTTAAAATTAATAAATGGCACGACAAAAACCAAAATCTACCTGTTGAAATTCGTGACAAATGGCAATCATTGGACTGTGAATATGGCAGAGTGTTAACAACTAAAGGAATATACACCTGTCCATTTTTAGCAAACGATCACAGAGGCAGGTCTGGTAGCAGTTTTAAAGATTTTGCAGACAAAAACGTACTAGAAACAGAATATTGTACAACCTGTATCAGCAACACAAAATCAATGTTCGCAATTGATTATAGCTTGTTTAAAACTTAACCTTTTTGAGCATATAATTTCAATTGGAATTTAATAATAAGAATTTTCTTGTCTTTTTGATAAGGAACAATTTCAATATTAGAAATATCTAAAAAGTGTTCGTGCTTATATAACTCTTTCAAGAAAGTTTCAAAATTCTTGTAAGTCGCAATCATTTCAGAATTTAAACGAGCAACTTGATATTCAGACGGAACATTTCTTACAAAATTATCATCTGCAGGATTATAATCATATTTAATGGATTTCATTTTTACTGAATTTACACGAAGCAATTCCAAAATTTCAGAAAATTCACTTGCAATTACAGCTTCGGCGTCCAAACCTTGCTCTATCGGCTTATAAAAGTTTTTAAGCAATGCCTTTTCTTCTTTTTTAGCTTTTGCATCAGAAGCCTCGATATTTTTTTTCATATCTTCTAAAGTACGTTGCTTTTCTTCTAAAGTTTTCACTGAAGTTGAATGTTCTGACGCAGTTTTCACATACTCAGTAATTGTAGGAACAAGTTTTGTCAACAACCAGCCAAACACAGCCAAAACTACAACAAGTAAAAGTATAACATTTTTAAATTTTCTTAAATAGATTTCTATATCTTGCATAATTATCCTCGATTAATCTTCCGGATCTGGAACCGGTTCTAACGCATTCACTTTCTTTCCTGGTTTAAGTTTATCAGCAAACGAACCTAGCCCATTTTTTGCTTTATTATCACTCTGTTCTGCCGCAACAGATTCAGTATTAGCATTTAATTCCACATTAGATTTATTAGTTATTTGGAACTCATACATTGTAGGTCCATCAAAAGAAACCGCATCATCTATAGATGTTGATAACATTTCTAATTTGTGCAATCTCAAATTAACATTAACTAGCGAATCTTTCATGTTTCTAAAGAATAAATAAACATTTTCAACATTTTCAGAAACACCCTTAATATCAATTTTTGCTGAATTATCTATTGATAAATATGTTATCCAAAGATTTTTTGGAACAGATTCTCCAATTGCTGAATATGCCATCAATTTAGTTCTATTACTTTTTAAAACATTTTCAACCTCAGTTGCTACAAGGAAATTTCCTTTTGTTGACGATTGTGATTTTAAACTATTAATCTGAGTATCAACTTCTTTGATATCTTTTTTAACAATTTCTAATTTAGTTTTTTCAGCTTCTTGCATTTTAGGCAACGCCATCATTCCAATCCATATTGGTAAAATTAAAATACCAGCAATACCTAATACAATTTTTTGCAAAACAGACTCAGTAAGAACGATTTCTCTACCTTTAAAATCAAATGCAATAGATTCTTCTCCATCACCAGAAAATTCCGATCTATTTCCTGAGAATTCTAATTTTGCTGGGAAACTTTCCATCCTTGAAACTGCAATACCTACAGCTTCAAGAGAAATTTTTGTAACCTCATCAGGTAAAATATTCAAACTTACAGGTACAATTTCATTTTTTCTAAAACTATTATTTTCTAAATAATCAATTTTACCCTCAACTTGAAGTTTAGATGCCAAATGCTCAGCACTAACCATGTCCGTTTCTGAAACTATATAAAGGTAATTGGTTGGGAAATTCATCAATGCAATTTGCGCAGAAGCATTAATTACATCATAAATTTCATCTATCTCATACGTTTTTAACGCTAGAGGTTCTTCATAATAATCAATTATGTGCTTTCCTGACATTGCTACAATTGAATAACCGCTTGAATTTAGAACCATAAGATTCCAAGCTGTATTATTCACCATTTGAGTAGCAGCCAAATCCGAATAAGATAACGCTCTTAATGAAGAAATCAGCGAGATTTCCAAACCACTAAGAGTTGCACCTAATTCTGTCAAAATTTCTTTGATTTTATCAACGGCAGGTTTTTGAACTGCTGAATAGAAAATTGTTCTATTTTCAGATGCAGATGAACCTGATGGCGAATTTGCCTCAAACCAACTTACTACAGGTTCGCATCTTTTAAAGATATAAGCCTGTTCAACTTCTGAAATAATTGCCTCAGTAACGGCTTCGTCGTTTAATAATAATGGCAAATCAACTTTTCCAAAATGTACCATTGGCAAGTTTAAAACAACATTACATTTTGGGTTTAAATTCAATTCCGTAAATAATTCTTGTAATGCTTCTTTAAAATCGTCATAATTAACAATTTCACGCATTGAATCATTATACTCAAGTGGTTTATGACCATATAACTTGACCGCTTTAATAGTAGGGTCAATCTGTATCATTTCCAGTCCAACTCCAGGTGTAACAGAAACATATACTATTTCTTTACTACCTGCACCCAGTTGAGATAACACACTATTTAAAATATTTTCTATACTACTCATAATTTCCGTTCAATTTTGGTACCTAAATCCTATTTTTATTATACAATATATTTTATAAACTGCCTTAATTTAACATAAATTTACACTAAACGGAGGATATTACCTTTAATGGAAGATTTAATAGAAAAAATAAATAGACTAAAAAGAGAGAAAAATGCAGTTATTTTGGCACATTGTTACCAAAATGCCGAAATTGATGAAGTTGCCGATTTTGTAGGAGATTCTTTATATTTAAGTCAAAAAGCAGAAGAAACTGATGCAGATATAATAGTTTTTGCAGGCGTGTATTTTATGGCACAAACTGCAAAAATCTTAAACCCTAATAAAAAAGTTCTTCTACCTAATTTAAAAGCCGGTTGCGATATGGCAGATATGGTAAATTTACAACAATTAAGAGAATTTAAAAATAAATTCCCCAATATTCCCACAGTTTGCTATATAAATTCAACTGCTGAAGTAAAATCCGAATGTGATATATGTTGCACAAGTTCAAATGCAATAAAAATTGTTGAAAGTCTAAAAGAACCAAAAATTTTATTCTTACCTGACAAAAATTTAGGCAAATGGGTAGAAAAGCAATTAGGAAATGTCGAAGTTATTACTTATGACGGATGTTGTCCTATACACAATGACTTAATCCCTCAAAGTTTAAAAGATACAAAAACTCAATATCCAAATGCTCTTGTATTAGCACATCCTGAGTGCAGAGAGGAGTTTTCCTCTTTAGCTGATTATGTAGGAAGCACAACAGGTATTATGAATTATGTTAAAAACAGTGATGCTAAAGAATTTATCATTGCAACAGAAAAGGGAGTTGTTGACAGATTAAAAAGAGATTATCCTGAAAAATCTTTCTACAACATCAACGACAAACCAACTATATGCAAAAGCATGAAACTTAATAGCTTATTAGATATATACTACGCATTAAAAAATGAAACACCTGAAATCAACGTAGAACCAGAATTAGCAAAAAAAGCATTAGGTTGTATTAACAGAATGTTAGAGGTATCAAAATAATGGAAAATGTAATTTTTGGGAAAAACTCTGTATTAGAAGCACTGATTGCTGGAGATCGAGAAATTAACAAAATTTTAATTTCAAGAAATATACATAGCGACCAAAAATTAAACAAAATAAAAGAACTCGCACAAAAAAACGGAGTTGTTTATCAGTTTGTGGCTAAAGAAAAATTCCAACCATATGCTGAATATAATCATCAAGGCGTTATCGCACAAGTTTCTCCGATAGAATACGTGGAATTGGAAGATTTTATTGAACAACACCACGAAAACTCATCATTAGTAATACTTGACGGTGTAGAAGATCCGCATAACCTCGGTGCTATTATTAGAACTTGTGTTTGCGCAGGAGTTTCAGGAATAATTATTCCATCAAGAAGAAATGTCTTGGTAAATTCAATTGTGGAAAAAACAAGCGCAGGCGCTATTAATCACATTCCAATTATAAAAGTCAATAGCCTTGTTAACGCAGTGCAAAAATTAAAAAATAGCGACTGGTGGATAATTGCTACTGATGCTTCAGCAAAAGATAATTATTACAACATCAATTATTGCGATATGAATTCTGCAATAATTATGGGCGCAGAACACGCAGGAGTGTCAAAATCACTTTTAAAATTATCGGATTTTATCGTAAAAATCCCAATGCTCAAAGATTTTAACTCTTTAAATGTGTCTAACGCATTAAGTGCAATAATTTTTGAAACAGTTCGTCAAAAGTTAACTAATATTAAAAAATAACTTTTTCTACCGAAATGTTGTAATATAAAATTAACGGAGCAATAAATAATGAAGAAAGAGTTTGAAAAATTCGGAATAATGACCGACGATATTTCTGATGAAAACGTCGATTTTCATAAAATTCAAGAAGATGATGATGAAAATGTCCTTGAATCTGTAGAAGACCCCAAGGTACAAGAGAGCTTGGCATCAGTTAATTCTGATGACAGCGTAAGAATATATTTGCAACAAATTGGGAAAATTCCTCTTTTATCTTCTGAACAAGAACTTGAACTAGCAAAGAAAATTAAAGAAGAAAAAGATGATTTTTCAAAAGACGTGCTTGTAAATGCAAATTTACGATTAGTCGTAAGTATCGCAAAAAAATATATTGGCAGAGGTCTGTCTTTTCTTGACTTAATCCAAGAAGGTAATATGGGCTTAATGAAAGCTGCTGGTCGCTTTGATTACACAAAAGGCTATAAATTTTCAACATATGCAACTTGGTGGATTCAGCAATCAATTACTCGTGCAATTGCTGATAAGGCAAGAATTATTCGCCTTCCTATCCATATGATTGAGTCTTTGGGAAGAATTCGCCGTGCGACATTGGATTTGACAACAGAACTGGGGCATGCTCCTACAAAACAAGAAATTGCATACAGAATGGGTGTTCCTGTCAGCAAATTATCAGCTATTGTAAAAGCCGCACAATCAACAATCAGTATGGACACTCCTACAAATAATTCCGATGACGATACAATGAAGTTGTCTGATTTTATTGTAGATGAAAGCACCATTACGCCTGACAGTAGAGTTTCTCAAGAAAACTTATTAGAAGATATCAGAAAAATTTTAAATCAATTAAGCCAAAAGGAACGTGACGTTTTAATTTTAAGATATGGCTTAGATAATAATGGCGTTAAAAAAACACTTGACGAAATCGGTTCACAATACGGTGTATCAAGGGAACGCATAAGACAAATTGAAAATCGTGCCATTGCAAAACTCAAAAAACTTTGCAAAAACAAACAATTGACAGTAGGTTTAAAAAATTATTTTGGAAGCTAACAATAAAAAAACGGCTTGAACGCCGTTTTTATTTTTTCCTATTATTCCTTAACCTATTGATTTTACGCAACTACTTTTGATACAAAGTTTGCAATATCCATAAATGACTCTTTTACAAATTCTTTAGCCAATGTCTTGATTGGTCTATTTTCAATACAGTCAAACACGTAAAAAATTGGATCTCTTGAATTGTTAAAGCGCATTCTTCTGTCAGATTTTTCTAAGTAACAATAATCTTCAATAGAAAATCCTTGATTACTTCTTCTTTTATTACCTTTTCTCTTACGAGTTAACGCACCGAATTGACCGTTGCCTGAAGTCTCGTTATGTGAATTAGCTGCTGTTTGAATCATCTCTTGCTCTCTTTCTTAAAATCTCTTCTTGTATATATAAAGTATATATACTCAAAAAAATTGCCTTTTGCGAAAGAGTTTTGTTAAGATTTGTTTACAATATTAATCTTCTAACTCAATGATTTCGTCATCAGTAATAATATTCTTACCAACAGCCTTTTCCAGCCCTGCTTTTGCTGAATTATATTCATACAACGCAGCATAATAAGTCAATTGAGCATTTTCATACATGATTTGGGAATCTTTCAACTCTGTCGGACTTGCTTCACCAACTCTATATCTGCCATAAGAAAGCTCATAGTTTTCTTTTGCTTGTTTAACCTGCAATAAAGCAACAGGCATTTGATTTTTCTTTTCTTCTAATTTTAGAAAGGCATTTTGGATTTCTAAATAAATTTGGTTCTGAGTATTTTGAGCATTTGCAAGCTCTTTATCATACAAATATCTTGCTTCTTTGATTTCATTTCTAATCAACATGCCGTTAACCGTTGGGAAGTTCAAATACCCACCAACATTATAACCATGGTTTGAAGCCCAAGATTTACCACCTATTTGCAATTGACCTTCAACTGATAATGTCGGATAGAAAGATTTTTTAACCAACTTTAACGTTTGATTAGCAGTTTCGACTTTTATTTCTGCTAATTTCAACTCAGGTCTTGCTTCTCGTGCGATATCAACTGCGCCGTTAAACGTTAAGTTTAAAGGCTGATACTGTAATTTATCCATAACATTATATTTATCAATAAACGGAACACCCATTACATTATTCAGTTTTGCAATAGCCAAATTCACAGCGTTATCTGCCTGAATAAGTTTTAATTTAGCACTACTTAAATTAGATTCAGCAATGGTAACATCAACTTTTGGATTCATACCAATTTCATAAAAAGCCTTTGCCTGATCGTAAAATAATTGGAATTTATCAACGGTATCTTGCGCCACACGTTTATTTTCGTAGGCATATAAAAGCGCATAATACGCATCTTTTGTTTTATAAATAACATCATTTATAACCGCAGTTAAGGTAGTTTTATAGCCTTCATAATCTAAGCGTTTAATAGTTGCTTGGTTTTGAGTTACACCAAAGTCATACAACATTTGTTGCAAAGTTACCTGACCCAAAACATAGTAATTGAATATCAAGTTTCGACCCAAAGCGTCAGACAATTGCAATTGTCTGATTCTTGTATAGCCAGTCTGCCAACTTAATTGAGGGAAATAATTTGACCAAACCTGTTTAATTCTGGCATCTGATGCTAAAATATCCTGAAAAGCTGCATTGATTTGTGGGTTATTCCCTAACGCTAGCTCAATACAATTTTCAAGGGTTAAATCAATATTTTTTTCAACCGAACCCGAAATAATATATTCAGATCCTTTATCTTCAGTTTTTGGCAAAACTTCCTCAGATTGCGGGAATTCTTGTTCGTTAACTTCATTTCCAATTTTATCAATAGCTAAAACAGGAGATAAAGTCATATATAAAATTAAATTTGTAATCAATAATTTTTTAAGCATTATTTTTCCTTCTTAATCTTTTTCCAAGATTAACTTTCATTTCTTCAATCATTACATAAAATGCAGGTACTAAGAATGTACCAATAAATGCAACCGCTATCATACCGCCAAATACTGTCATACCAACAGAATTACGGCTGGCAGCACCTGCACCATGAGCAAATACTAATGGCAACAAACCTAAAATAAATGCAATGTTTGTCATCATTACAGCTCTAAATCTTAATTTTGCAGCCTGCATTGCAGCATCTCGAATTGCCATGCCGGCTTCGTGTGCATCTTTTGCAAACTCAATAATCAAAATTGCTTGTTTTGTACTCAAACCTAGTAGCATTACCAAACCGATTTGAGAATATAAATCTAATGAATAACCTGAAACATATTGGAAGAACAACGCACCAAACAAAGCAATCGGTGAAACCAACAATACCGCAATCGGCAACATCCAGCTTTCATATAAACCTACCAAGAATAGATAGACGAAAACGATAGACATAGCCAAAATCGGTCCGATTTGTCCTGAAGATTCGTGTTCTTGCAATGAACTTCCAGACCAAGCATAACCCATATCTTTTGGTAAAACTTCATTAGAAAGATCTTCCATAACTTTCATTGCTTCACCAGAGGAAATACCTTGTCGAGCTGAACCATTAATCGTGATAGCTGGATACATGTTGAAACGAGTTCTACTGTAAGGTCCTACAACATTTTCTATTTTTAACACAGATGATATCGGAACCATTTTGCCATAAGAGTTTTTAACAAAAATCTTGTCAATATCGCTTGGATTCGCTCTGAATTCCCCATCAGCTTGCATATAAACACGATAAACACGACCATATTTGTTAAAGTCGTTAATATATGATTTACCGAAATAAGCCGCCAAAGAACTGTATATTTCAGAAACAGGAACACTCTGTGCCATAGCTTTTGCCACATCAACATTTAACAATAACTGTGGCATATTTGGCGTAAATGACGTATAAACAAGTGAATATTCAGGACGTTTGTTAGCCTCAGCCAAAAGTTTTATAGCCTCATCATAAAGTTCTTGAGCCGTTCTGTTGCCTTTATCCAAAAGTTGATATTCGAAGCCTCCAAACATACCCAAACCTGTAATTGCAGGTGGCGAGAATGATGCAATTGTGGCAGACGGATAGTTTCCAAATTCTTTTCTCATTATATTTAATATACCGTCAGCTGATTCAGCTTTTTTCTTACGTTTAGACCAAGGTTCTAACTGTGCAACAATCAACGCCGTATTTTCACCTGAGAATCCTACTAAAAGAATAGTTGTTTCGACACCTTTAATTTGCAAAATTCTTTCTTCGATTTCCGTTGCAACCATATCAGTTCTTGATGCTGAAGATCCGTCAGGCAACTGAATTTGAGTAAATATAGCACCTCTGTCTTCAGCTGGCAAGAAACCTGTTGGAGTTATTTTGAACATGAATAATACAAATAATGTTATACCTGCTAAGACTAAAAGGGTTAATTTAGCTGAATTTACAAATGCTGCAGCACCTTCAAGATATTTGTCCCTAACACCATTAAACCAAACGTCGAACTTATGGATAAATTCAAAGTCTGCTTTTTCTTCGCCAGATTTCAAAATCATAGAACACAATGCCGGTGATAATGTCAATGCAACAAGAGTTGACAAGCCGATTGATGTCGCAATACACAATGCAAATTGTCTAAACATTTGACCTGTAATACCAGCCATAAAAGATACTGGCACAAATACCGCCATCAATACTAATGATGTTGCTAAAACAGCGCCAAAAACTTCTTGCATGGTTACTTCAGTAGCTTCAACTTTATCTTTGCCTTCCTGAATATGTCGTTGAGTATTTTCAAGTACAACAATAGCGTCATCAACAACCAAACCAACTGCGAGGACTAACCCAAACAAAATCAGTAAGTTTATTGAAAACCCTAACAAATTCATGAAAATAAATACACCAATCAATGAAACCGGAATTGCACAGAAAGGAATTAAAGCAGCTCTGAAACTACCTAAAAATAAATAAGTAACCAAACCTACAAGCAAAATTGCAAGACCTATTGCGTTTATAACCTCGTGAATAGATTCTCGAACAAACTCTGTTTCGTCGTGTTGAATTTCGTACTCAATACCTTGTGGGAAACCTTTGCTTAATTCTTTCATTTTCTTTTGAATTTTATTAGACAAGTCAATAGCATTTGCTTCAGGCAACTGACTCACAGAAATAACTGCAGAGTTTTTACCGCCAATTCTTGAGAAGAATGAATAACTTTCAGCACCTAATTCTACTCTAGCGATATCTTTTAATTTAATCTGCGAACCATCAGGTTTAGAGCGAACAATAATTTCTTCAAATTGTTTTGGATCTTGAAGACGACCTTGCGTTCTCATAGTAAGTTTAATTAACTGTTTTTCTTTCATTGGCTCAACACCCAAATCCCCTGCAGGAGCCTGAATGTTTTGAGCCTGAACAGCTGCTGCAACTTCACTTGTTGAAACACCTAAATTAGCCATTTTGTTAGCATCAAGCCATATTCTCATTGAATAATCAGTCGAACCAAATACCTGAACTTGACCGACACCTTTAATACGAGCAAGTTCATCTTTAATATAAATAGAAGCATAGTTTGCAATATACAGGTTATCATATGTACCATTTGGAGAATTAACCGATATCATCAAAATACCTGGGCCACCTGTTGACTTTTTAACCATCAAACCATATCGCTTAACTTCTTCCGGCAGACGAGGAGTTACCAACTGCAATTGGTTTTGAACGTTTACTACGGCCATATCGGGATCTGAACCGATATTAAAATACAATGTTAATTTGTAAGAACCATTTTGAGAAGTTGAAGACATATAAATCATATCTTCAACACCATTTAATTGAGCCTCAACTGGAGCTGCAATTGTAGATTCAATTACGTCAGAACTTGCACCGGCATAAGTCGCTGTTACTACAACCTGAGGTGGTGTAATTGACGGATATTCTTCCAACGGTAATGTATTTATCATTAACATACCTGCCAAAATAATTGCAAGCGAAATTACAATTGCCAACTTTGGGCGTTTTATAAATAAATTTCCTGTTTTTTCTGCCATTTTATATCCCTATTTTGATTGTTGTTCGTTCTTTTTAATTTTTGCCATTTCTTCAGGTGTAACAACAGTTACCGCATGGCCAGGCATTACTTTTTGTAAGCCATCAGTTACTATTCTGTCACCAACTTGAATACCCTCTATTACAGTCCAGAATTCTCCTGTTTGTTCTCCTGTCTTTATATAAGTTAATTGTGGAATATCTTTCTCATCCAACTTGTAAACATATTTACCTGCTTGATTTTCCAACACAGCTGATTGGTGAACAACAGGAACACTAACTTCATTATTTGAGAACAATTTAATTGTTACAAATTCTCCATGCAACAATTGATCATTTGGGTTTCTAAAAGTAGCACGTAAAGTTACTGTACCTGTAGATTGATCAATTTTGTTATCCTGAAAATCTTGAACACCTTCGTATTCATATTTTTCACCTGTATTAAAATACAATTCGACTTTTCTGTTTTTATTATCTTCTTTATCAGCTTCTGACAAAATATTAAAATCATTTGAATCCAAAGGGAATGTAACATAAATTGGATCTGTACTGTTAATAGTTGTCAAAGGACCAGATGACGGAGAAACATAGTTCCCAACCGTTACACTAATAATACCAACCTTACCATTTACAGGGGATTTAACCATTGTGTAACCCAAATTTCTTTGACTATCATCATAAGCCGCTTGAGCAGAAGCTAATTGCGCTCTGTAAGAATCTCTCTGTGCCAAAATTTCATCATATTTTGATTTTGCAATATAGTCTTTTGCAACCAATTCTGTTGCTCTTGCAAGTTGTTTTTCAGCATACTCAAGTTGTGCTTTTATATTTTTCACATTAGCTTGCGCTACATTTGAAGTATTCTTAAACTCTGTTGGTTCTATTTGAAATAAAACCTGACCTTGTTGTACGTAATCACCTTCTTTAAAATAACTTTTTTGCAAATATCCAGCAATACGTGCCAATACATTAACTTGATATTTTGAAGTTACACGACCTGGCGCTTCAAAAGTTCTTATAACACTTTTTTCGCCAACTGGTTCTACTTGAACACTTGGTGCTGGTTTTCTTTTATTTGCTCTGTCCTGCATAAATTTATTTATTGAACCTGACACATAACGCAACGCTATCGCAGCAATTATAACTGAAATTACAATAATTATAGTTTTCTTCATTTGCTCTCCCCTATGTTGTTTTAGCAACATAATATTAGCAAAAAAGATACCATATAGCAAGAAAAAATTTTTGGGATTTTATTTTAACGTTTCAATAAAAGAAAGCATATCTGACAAGGCTTTTGCCCTATGCGAAATTTTATTTTTTACATCTTCTGACATATCAGCCATTGTAAGATTAGTACCCTCGACAATGAACACAGGATCATATCCAAACCCATTCTTACCAGATTGCGATTTTGCAATTTCTCCTTGGCATTCACCTTTTGAAACGTGTAAAACCTCACCGTCTGTATCAAGTAAAGTCATAACACAAATGAATTTTGCTTTCCTATTTGTATGTGGTGCAAGCTCACTTAATATTTTATCAATTTTTTCCTGCTGAGTTCCTGCATAACGAGCTGAATGCAACCCTGGAGCTCCATTTAATGCTTCTACGCAAAGCCCTGAATCGTCAGCCAGACACATCATGCCAGTGGATACCCTAAAAGCCTCTTGCGCTTTGATCAATGAATTTTCTTCAAAAGTAGAACCGTTTTCTTCCGGATTAAATCCCTCATTTGGTAACACAAATTCAACCGCACTACCATTTGATATTTCATTAATTTCTTGTAATTTATGAGGATTACCTGTTGCAAAAACTATTTTCATTATTTACCATACCGTCTTTGTCTGTTACCAAATTCTTCAATAGCGCCAGCCAATGATTTTTCGTCAAAATCAGGCCAATATTCTTTTGTCACAAAAATTTCCGAATATGCAATTTGCCATAAAAGATAATTTGAAATTCTCATCTCTCCACCAGTTCTGATTAATAAATCCGGATCAGGAATATTTTGTGTATAAAGTTGTTTAGATATCAAATCTTCAGTAATGTCATCAGCCTGAACTCCTTGACTCACAATTTTTTTTACCGCATTTACAATTTCATCACGAGATCCGTAATTAAATGCTATTTGAAGTTTTACACCTTTGTTATCTTTTGTATGTTCAACCGCATTATTCAAAATTTCCTGTAATTTTGAATTTAATTTTGTCAAATCACCAATAAAATTAATCACAACACCGTTTTCATGCAATTCGTCTAACTCATTTTTTATAGTATGAGCTAATAAATCCATTAAAAATTCAACTTCTTCAGGCTTACGATTCCAATTTTCGGTAGAAAAAGCATATACGGTTAAATATTTAACTCCAAATTTATGGCACGCTTTTAAAACATTTTTTAAAGAGTCCACACCCTTTTTATGCCCCATAGCTGACGGTAAATTTTTATCTTTTGCCCATCTTCTGTTACCGTCCATTATTATTGCAATATGTTCAAGATTAGTTGTTTCTACTATTTTATTTATTGATAAAGTTTGTGTTGTCATATTTCCTCTCGAAACGATTATAACATAAATCTAAATATTAAATAATTTTACTAAATTGTAACAAATCTAATCCACCGATAGATGGATTTTTGACACAAAAAAAAATTAAATTAATTCTTGTAAAAAGTACACTATATCTGAATTTCAGGCCTCAAATTTAGTTAAGTTTTGTAAAAATTACTACCCATGTAGCACTAAAGGTTGATGAAAAGTTTGAAAAAAGTGTTATAATGATAGTAGAGGAGATAAATAAAACAAAATAAATAAGCCGAGCTCTGTGTTGACGGAGCAGAAAGGCAAGAATATATGACAAATCTACAATTTCAGAACGACTTAGAAAAGTTAATCGTGATCTTACCCGAGAAGGTCCGAAAGCACATCACCTATGACAATATGGTTGATGTTATAGAGATCGTTTTGGATATCGGGCGAATTCCGGAAATACGACATTCTTCAGGAAAGATTGAGTATTTGAACACAAGCGAAGTTACAGATGAGGATATTTCGTACATAACGCAAAGAGTTCAGGAATTCACATCAGATAATCGTTCAGGTATCCCCGGAACACTCCACAGAATTAGTGCAATAAGAAATCGTCAAGGCAAAGTTGTTGGTCTTACTTGCAGAATTGGTAGGGTTGTTACGGGGACAATTGCATGTATAAAAGATTTTTGTATGCAAAACAAAAGCATATTATTCTTAGGAAGACCAGGTGTTGGTAAAACAACAAAACTAAGAGAAATTTCAAGATTAGTTGCAGATGAGCTTGGCAAACGTGTTGTTGTAGTTGATACATCAAACGAAATTGCAGGTGACGGTGACACACCACACCCAGCAATTGGACACGCACGTCGTATGCAAGTCAGACAACCTGAATTCCAAAAAGATATCATGATTGAGGCAGTTGAAAACCATACACCTGAAGTTATTGTAGTTGACGAAATTGGTACAGAAGCTGAAGCACAAGCTGCAAGAACAATTGCTGAGCGTGGTGTAATGCTTATTGCAACGGCTCACGGTAATACATTAGAAAACCTGATTAAAAACCCAACTTTATCAGATTTGGTTGGTGGAATTCAATCTGTAACATTAGGTGATGATGAAGCAAAACGCAGAGCTTCACAAAAAACAGTTCTTGAACGTGAAAAACAACCGACATTTGATATCGTTATAGAGATTTTAGACAGAAATACTCTTGCCGTTTATAAAGATACATCAGAAGCGGTTGACTACATTTTAAGAGGTTGGCCAATCAGACCAGAAATAAGAAAAGTTGACCAAGTTGTAGAAAAACCTCAAGAAGGCAGTATTTCTGCAGAAATTAATAAACTTGAACAAAAAATTCTACCTGAACATACTGACAGTTTAAAATTCAGTTTTTCAAGAAAAGAATATGTTGAAAGTGCAAAAGGCTTCAAAAAAATCTATCTATATGCAGTTTCAAGAAGTATCGTTGAAAAAGTTATTGAGCGGTTAGACCTTAACGCAGAAATAACTCGAAGCATTGAAGATGCTGATATTGTAATCGCTCACAAAAACTTTGCAAAAGGAGGAGCCAAAGTCCTTTCTACAGCAAATGATTACAGATTACAGATATTCTACGTAAAAACAAATTCAATGGCACAAATACAAAAAGTATTAAAAGAAGCTCTTGATATTCAAGAAACATCAGAAACCTTAAGAGGTTATTATGATGATGCAGAAAGAGCACTTGATGAGGCAAAAGCTGCAATAAACAAAATCCTTGCTGGTGCTGAAAAAGTTGAACTTCAACCTCAAAATCAACAAATTCGTAAACTCCAACACGAGCTTGTCGAACAACACAACCTTGAAAGCCAATCCATTGGCGAAGGAGAACAACGCCACTTAAGAATCGTCGGTGGTCGTGACATTGAAGATAAACGAGCATAACATGTAACGTTTTGTACCAATTTGGGCTATTTACTAGCAAAAAACCTTTTGTATAAACTTATAATGAACAGGAAACAAAAGGAGGGTTGGTAATGGAAGTAAGACCAGTAAGACAACTAGAAGGTAACAGAACGGAAATCGCAATTACTACAGGCAGAAAAAAACAAACCTACACTCGACATTTTTCAGTTCCTACTGACAAAATTGATGAATTTACTGCCGATTACAAAAAACAAAATCGCAAAAGTTCTGCATTGGCTACTTTAGCAATGCTTGGAGCTGCTGGTTTAGGTGGCATTTTAGGTGGTAAAGTTATTAAAAAATTCTTTATAGGCAGTATCTTAGGCGGATTAGCATTTAGTTTTGGTGGATTCGCACTTGCGGCAAAACAACTTGTCAAAAAAGATAAAGCTGTATTAGAAAAACACAACGCAGAAGAAATCTTCTATCTAAAAGAAGAAAACACAAACCTTGTAAAAAAAGCTACGGAAAAATAATTTCTTCCAATAATGCTTTTGCAGGTGCATAATTCGGCAGGATTTCTAAACAAGTTTCTGCCGATTTTTTACTTAATTCAATATCGCCATCTTCTTTATAAATAGCTGCCAACATAAAATGCAATTCAGGATCATGATAAAAATGATCTTTTGCTCTTTTCAAAAAAAATATTGCCTGAGGTTTCATTCCATTATTTAAAAATGCGCGCCCTATAAATTTATGAGTTTCTGGATTTATAGTGAACATAAAATCAGCGTATCTAACAAGTTTTTCGACATAAGCACCCTTACAATATGAAATCAAAAGGTTCAAATCAATTTCCAAAAAATTTCTCAACTCAAAATAAGTCGGATAATGGGAAATTGTTCCATTTATACATTCCAACAACACCAACCCCCAATGAGCCCGAACATCTTGAGCCGCCAACTCAGAAAATAACTGCTTTGCTTTTGATAAATTATCAAAGATAATTTCGCAATATGCTTGTTCCAGCTTATGATTATTTAATTCAAAAAACTTCCTACAGCCTTGAATTTTGGTTGCGAGGAAGTTTTTTTTTGCTTTTTTATAATCTAATATCATAAAATTATTTTTTATCGTTATCTGTGAATGTAATATCAGTTAACATAGAATTCATCATCATTGATTGGATGATTTGCGGATCAATTTTTTGTCCGTTATTTGCCTGCCCCATCAAATAGGGAAGCATACTCATCATAGAATTACTATTATTATTGTTATTGCCCAATAACATATTTAGCTGACTATATTCATCATTCATTGGCATTGATTGATAAGGATTCACAGAAACAGTTACACCAGCCTTTTTCAAAGTTTCAATAGCTGCTAAAACATCTTCATTAGTTACTTCTGCGACCTTATTTTCTGCAGGTGCTTCTGTTTTATTATCAAAATTTTGAATTCTTTCAATATCTTCTCTGTCCAAATTAGGTTTTTGGTTTATAGTTTCTTGAATTTTATCCAATTCTTTTTGGCGAATTTCTTCATTAATTTCATCAGAGAATCCATTACCATATGGAGCATTTACAAACTCATCAAGTTCTTCACTTGTTTCTGCTTCAGCTGCAGAAGATGCCGGAGCACAAGTTGGTCCATCAACCAAACAATCTCTACCTCTTAGAGCATACTGTGTAATTGTTTTTTCAGAATTTAATTTAATTACATATTCATATGCTTTAACAGCCTGATCTTTATTACCAACTTGAGTATATGCCATACCTAAGTAATAGTACACAAGCGGATTTGTCGGATCAACTTTAGTCAAAGAAATCATTTCTTGTAAACAACCTGAAAAATTTCCTTGTTGATATTTTTCTACAGCGCTTTTCAATGTTGCATCTGGATAGTAATCTATGCTTTCATTTTCCCATTCAGCCTCAGTATCATCTCCATAAAAAGTTATTTCAGAGCTTACTGCCTGTTTTACGGTTTCTACTGGAGATTTTTTAGCAGCATTTTCAGCTTCTGTATCTTTCTTTTTAGGCTCTCTATGTATGTCTTTGTATAAGTCATAACCAAATGGACCTGCTGCAATTCTATCGCCAACTGAAGTTTCTGCAGAAATAGCTACTCCATTAATTAACACCAATGATAATAATAAAAGCACTGTCTTTTTCATCAATTTTATCCTTTTTCTTGTATTTAATGATTTATATTTATAAATCAATTATATAACATTTTTTTGAATATTTACTAATATAAATATATGAATTTATTTTAAAATATGTCTTTTTTTGTATAAAAATACAAAAAATAAAATTATTAAAATAGTTACAGCTATAATCACAAGTTCAATATATTGTTTTATAGCTTCACCAAATAACATTAAAACCATACTTACTATGAAAAATCTCAAACCTCTTCCAAAAAAACTTGCAACAAAAAATTTTGCAAAATTCATGTTCAAAATTCCACTTGCAATTGTGAATATTTTATAAGGAACAGGAGTAAAAGCAGAAAAAAAGACTGCCCAAGATCCATATTTGTTATACATATTTTCAACATTTTTAAACTGTTCTTGTTTATTTTTAAACAAAAAATTAAATACAGGGCGTCCACCCCAAAGCCCTATTAAATATCCAACAACACCACCTAAAGCTGAAAAAATTGTACATATAAGGGCATAATACAACGCTTTTTCTGGCCTAGCCAAATCCATTGTAATTAACAAAACATCAGGAGGAGGCACAAGAAAAAAACTTTCAATAAAAGCATTAAGTGCTAACCCTTGAATTCCCAGACTTTGAAAAAAATTATTCATTTGAACTAAAACTTCATGCATACTGAAATTATACTATAAAAATTTTTGCAACAAAAAAGCTCCCTTATTGGAAGCCTTTTTATTTTATAAATATTTATTTGAATAAATTTTTAATTCTGTCCATAAATTTAACAGTTGTTTTTTCTAAGTCAGGGAATGGGATTTCCAATTGTACAGCTTCTGGTTTCTTAGGAGCTACTTTTTCCCAAACTTTGCCAGCTTTTTCAGCAACTTTATTATAAACTTCGCCACCTTTTTCTTTTACTACTTTAGAAACTTCAACGGCTTTATCTTTTACGGCATTATAAACTTTAGTCAAATTTTCTCTATTTAACGATTCTAGAGTTACCCCTTTTTTCTTAAGTCCGAATACTGCAAGAGCAATACCACCAGCAATAGCCAAACCTGTTAAAACTTTTTTAGTTATTGATTTTTCTTTTTTTGTTGGTACGCCATAAGCATCTGCAAGTTGTTTTACTTGATCTTTATTAAGCAAAACAGCGCCCATATTTCCGTTATTAACAGAAACTGCGTATCTATCTTTACCGACTTTTGAAATATTGTATCCTGGAATTGATGCGATTGGTGACATATTTTTCCTTTCAAATTATTTGCTATATTTACATTAAGACCGAACATGAATTTTTTTGCCAGTATTTTTGAATCTTTGTTACATATATTAATAAAAAAAAGGGCGCTAATGCACCCTTTCTCTAATCTTATTTAACCGAATAGGTTTATGAACATCCAGAATATCCGCAATTCAAGCAGATAAAGCAACCTTCAGCCATTTCAATTGAATTACCACATTCAGGGCAAGTAACTGTTTTGATTTCGCCTGTTGGTTCTTCTGAAACTACTTCAACTACTTCTTCAACCTTTTCTTCTGTTTTCTTTTTGTCATCCAAATTCATAGGTTGGAATTGTCTTGAATTGTTTCTATAAACTGTGATACCTTTCAAGTTATTTTCATAAGCTAATACATAAGCCTCTTCAATATCTTTGCGAGTAGCATGTTCTTCAAAGTTTACTGTTTTTGAAACAGCGTTATCTGTGTGAAGTTGGAAAGCAGCCTGCATTTTTACGTGCCAGTATGGTGAAACGTCATGCGCAGTTGCAAAAATGTGTTTAATTTCATCAGAAACTCCTGCAACGTGTGCCACAGAACCTTCTTTAGCAATTTGTTGCATTAATTCTTCTGAATACAAACCACGAGAAACCATATAATCTTTGAAGATTGGATTGATTTCTAACATTTCAGTACCGTCCATAATCAATCTTGAGAATACAAGACCAAATAATGGTTCTACACCACCTGAAGCACTTGCAATCATTGAAATTGTACCTGTAGGTGCAATACAAGTTGTTGTAGCGTTTCTGATACCAAATTGTTTAATTTGAGCATCCAATTCTTTCCATTGAGAATCTGAAATTTTACCTGCAGATTTTCCTTGGTATTTGTTGTATAAGAAATCTTTACCGTCATAGATACTTCCAACAAAGTTGTTAAATCTGCCACGTTCTTTTGAAAGTTCAATTGATTCGCATTTAGAAACGTAATCAATAAATTCCATAACCTGACCAGCAAGTCTTGTACCAGCTTCTGAGTTGTAAGAAATGCCTAATTTCATAAGCATATCAGCCCAACCCATAACACCTAAACCAATTTTACGGTTGTTTGTAACCATTTCATTGATTTGAGGAAGCGGATAGTTATTAACTGCGATTACGTTATCTAAGAATCTGATAGCAGTTCTTGTTGTTTCAGCTAATAAATCCCAATCAACTTCCAAGCCTGAAGATGTTTCTTTCAACATCAAACCTAAGTTAATAGAGCCCAAGTTACAAGCCTCGTATGAAAGCAATGGAACTTCACCACAAGGGTTAGTTGATTCGATTTGACCAACAAGTGGAGTTGGGTTATCTGCATTCATTTTGTCAATGAAAACAATACCAGGCTCACCGTTTCTCCAAGCGCCATCAACGATCATATCAAATACTTTTTTCGCACTCATTTTGCCAGCAACTTCACCATTTTGCGGATTAATTAATTCATAATCAGTACCAGCAATGTATGCATCCATAAATTTGTCTGTAATAGCAACAGAAATGTTGAAATTATTCAACTTATTGTTATCAGATTTACATTCGATAAAATCAAGAATATCAGGGTGGTCAACTCTTAAAATCCCCATGTTAGCACCACGTCTTGTACCACCTTGTTTAACCGCTTCAGTTGCGGCATTGAAAACTTCCATGAATGATACAGGACCTGAAGAAACACCCATTGTAGATCTAACTACACTATTTTTAGGTCTTAATTTAGAGAATGAAAAACCTGTACCACCACCTGATTTGTGAATTAAAGCTGTATTTTTAACAGTTTCAAAAATACCTTCCAAAGAATCTTCAACAGGCAAAACAAAACAAGCAGCCAACTGTCCCAACTCACGACCAGCATTCATTAAAGTTGGAGAATTTGGCATGAAATAACGGCTTGTAATAGCTCTGTAAAATCTCTCTGTTAATTTGTCAACATCTGATTGAGAAGCGCCGAATTTTAAATCGCCTTCTGCAATAGCACGAGCAACACGTCTGAACATATCAGCCGGTTTTTCTGTGCAATTTCCGTTTTTGTCACGTTTTAAGTATCTTTTTTCTAAGACCTTAACCGCGTTTTCCGATAAACATACATCTTCAATACACGTAGAATCTGTCACTTTAGCCTCCATAGTCTTTATCTAAATCTATTTATACTACCCCTGGCATGCTCGAAAGCATGATTATTACACAATGATACACCAGTTTTGAATTGCTTGCAAGAACATGCCAAAAATGTAACAAGTCGTAATTATTTTTTTAAAAGTAAAGATAAAGTGAATGTCTTAGCGAACAAGAAATATTTTCCTCCCCTTAGTGAACCAGTATGCGGTAGTTGAGGGTAAGAAGTAAAATCACCCAAATAATACTGGAGTCTAATGATATGTTCCCTCCCCCCTTGAGGGGGAGGGTTAGGGAGAGGGGTAAAAAATGTAAATAACAAAACAAAATCGGAGCCTATTTTTAGACTCCGATAAGATTTATATTTTGTCAGGCATAGCCTGACTCTCTTACTAGCTTTAACATGTTACTTACAACTGTTCTTGCCATTCCAGGTTAATTCATCTGGACATTTTAAGTAATCCATATTGCCTTTATAAAAAACCCAGCCTGTACAATACCAACCTTGTTGTGCTGGATTACAAAGAAACCAAGGTGTTGATGATGAAGTGTTTGATGGATCTTTACCTATTCCAGGAATTTTTACACTATTAGGCGAAATAGCAAAATAAAAAATATCTTTTCCTAATACATTAGGTTCTTTGTTATCGTTGATATCAAACAAAACCGTAGCTTCAGTTGCTCTAGCTCTTATGTACAACCCTACTCCGTCAGCTAGACGCATTTTGTAGATGTTATTTTGTGACATATCTGTAGCTGCTTCAGTAGGGTTTAAATCGGTTCTGCCATTCAAAAACGTAATTGATCCATTAATATAACCGTTACAATTTGAAGTTCCACAATCGTCTATAACCCTTATATATGGTTTTATTTTATTTGCAACAATCAATGCCGCATTTTCTGTCCAATAATCACCACTATCTATTCCCCAACTATCAAAAGAACCGTGTTCAGCTTGTGCCATTTTATAAGCATTAGAAATTAAGTAAAATACTTTTTTGACTTTTGTAACTGTAACTTTTTCTTGATAATCACTTATCAATGTTGGGATAGTCATTGCAGCAACGACGCCGATAATTGCCAAGGTGATTAGGACTTCAGCTAAAGTAAATGCTGCCCCCTCACCCTTACCCTCTCCCATAGGGCGAGGGAATAATCCCAAAACGTCTGAAAGCCTTGCTAGGAGAGCGTTTCTACCCCCCCCCTAAGGTCTTAAAG
>SUTY01000082.1 GCA_015152455.1 Cyanobacteria bacterium SIG32 | reverse complement strand
AAGAAGATGTTTTAAAGATCAAACAACTTGCAAAATTTGATATTAAAAGAATTGATGAAATTGAACGAGAAGTCCGCCACGACGTTATAGCGTTTTTGACAAATGTAAATGAAAGTTTGGGTGATTTAGGCAGATATGTTCACGTTGGATTAACCAGTTCTGATGTTATTGATACAGCTTTCGCACTTCAAATTCAAGATAGTGGAAAAATTATCTTAGAAGGTTTGAACAAAACAATATCTTCTTTAAAAAATCTTGCTCGTGAGCACAAAACAACTGTTTGTATCGGTCGTTCTCATGGGATTCATGCAGAGATAATGACATTTGGAGCAAAACTCTGCAACTGGATCGATATTTTAGAAAGACAAAGAGATAACTTTACACACGCACTTGAACAAATTCGCACAGGACAAATTTCAGGCCCTGTTGGAACATACAGCAATATTTCACCTGAAATAGAAAAAATAACTTGCCAAAATTTAGGACTAAAACCAGCAAGAATTTCAACTCAAGTAATTGCTCGCGATTATCACGCATACTTTATGCAATCATTAGCTTTGATTGCAAGCGTAATTGAACAATTTGCAACAGAAATCAGACATTTACAAAGAACAGAAGTTTTGGAAGTTGAAGAAGGATTCGGAAAAAACCAAAAAGGATCTTCTGCAATGCCACATAAAAAAAATCCTGTTTTGAGCGAAAATTTATGTGGATTAGCAAGAGTTGTAAGATCAAACTCAATCGCAGCTTTAGAAAATATTGCTCTATGGCACGAAAGAGATATTTCCCACAGCTCTGCCGAAAGAATTATTTTCCCTGACAGTTTAATTTTGGTTGACTTTATGTTGGATAGATTCAATAGTGTTGTAGAAAATCTTGTTGTACATAAAGATAATATGATTAAAAATACTGATAAATTCGGCGGAATAGTATTTTCTCAAAAAGTTCTTTTATCGCTTGTTGCAAAAGGATTAACAAGAGAAGATGCATACAAAATTGTACAGAGAAATGCACTTGACGCTTTCAACAACCACGGAGACTTCAAAGCAAATCTTTTAAAAGATGAAGAAGTTCTTAAATTACTTTCAAAAAAAGAAATTGAAAGTATTTTTAACAAAGAAGAATTTTTACAAAATATTGAAAAAATATACGAAAGAATTCTTTAAAAACTTGCCCTGTAAAAGGGTTTAAACTAGAATATACATCGAGAGGACATTATGAGTAAATTAAATATAACAGTATGTATGGGAAGTTCATGTTTTGCCAGAGGAAATCAGGAAAACTTGGCATACATTGAAGAATATATAAAAGAACACGGAATTGATGCAAACATTGAACTTGAAGGTATGAGATGCGAAAACAAATGTGCATCAGGTCCAAATATCTATATTAACGGAGTTGAGTATAACGAAGTTACTATTGATAAATTAAAAGAAATCTTAGAAACAGCTAAAGTTTAAATTTTTTGCATCCTAAAGGAGAATAGATGGACAAACAGAATCCGGTTTATACATTAACAAACGAATGTCACGACTGTTACAAGTGCGTTCGTGAGTGTCACGTAAAAGCAATTAAAATCGAAAACGGACACGCATCAGTTATACCTGAAAAATGTATTGCTTGTGGTGCTTGCGTAAAAGCCTGCCCTACAAACGCAAAACGTGTAAGAACAGATATTGATAAAGTCAAAAAATTACTTTTCGACAAAAAAGACGTATATGTTTCTCTTGCACCGTCGTGGAGAGCTTCATTTGAAAACTCTGCAGAAAAAATGATTGCATTATTAAAACAACTGGGTTTCAAAGACGTGTCTGAAACCGCACTTGGCGCTCAGGAAGTTTCTATTAAAACTGCCAAAATGCTTAATGAAGCCGAAAACGGTTTGTTCATTTCAAGCGCTTGTCCAGTAATTGTTGATTACATAAGACTTTATATGCCTGAATTCACACAATGTATAACTCCAATCGGTTCTCCTTTAATGACACACGCCAAAATGTTAAAAGAAACTTTTGGAGATGATATTGCAATAGTCTTTGTTGGCCCTTGTATTGCAAAGAAAAACGAAGTTACATATTCAAACGGTCTATTTGATGCCGCATTAACATTTGAAGAATTGAGAATGTGGCTTCACGAAGAAATCATTGACATCACAAAAGTTGCAAAAGACGACAAGTACAAATTTGTTCCTGAATCTGCATTTGAAGGAACTTTATACCCAATAGACGGCGGTATGAATCAAACAATTCGTAAATCTGGCGTGAATGATAATGTTCAACTTTTAGAAATTTGCGGACTAAGTTCACTTCAAAGATCATTGAAGAATCTTGATATTAATAAATTAGACAAAACTATCTTTATAGAAGCCTTAGCTTGCGACGGCGGTTGTGTCGGAGGACCTTGTATTTCTTCAGAAAAAGCAGGTATTACAATGGTTTCAGACATTCTAACAAAAGAAAAGAAACGTGACAAAATTCCAACAGAGCCAAAAACCGTTGTAGATTATAAAATAGAATCAAAAAAAGTTACCGATTCTCAATATCCACTTGAAGATATTCTAAAAACATTGAAAAAAATCGGCAAACACTCCGTTGATGATGAATTAAATTGCGGAGGTTGTGGTTATTCAACCTGTAGAGAAATGGCAGTAGCATTATTGAATGGTGATGCTGAAACTTCAATGTGCGTATCATATATGAGAAAAATTGCCGTTCGTAAAGCCGCAGCAATGATTAGATGCATGCCTGCAGCCGTTGTAATGGTTGACAACAATATGAATATACTGGAAGCCAACGACAGCTTTATGAAAATGTTCTCTGGCGATATGTACGAGATTTTCAAAGCAAGACCTGACGGTATGACAGGAGCAGCAATTGACAGAATAGTAGATTTTTCTGATATTTTCAAAACAATCTTAAAAACAGGTAAAGATTTACATAAAGAACGTTTTCCTGTCAAAAACAGATTGTTTGATATCAGTGCCTTTACAATCGAAGAAAACGAAATCGTGGGTGCAGTAATTACAGACGTTACTCAAACCGAAACAAACAGAGAAAAAATTTCACAAAAAGCACAAGAAGTTATCTCAAAAAACATTTCAATCGTACAAGAAATTGCCTGCTTGTTAGGTGAGCATATGGTTGAAACTGAAACACTGTTAAGCTCTATCGCAAATGATTATGATGATAAAGATGAGGAGAATAAATAGTGTTCATTGATATTGCTTGCAATCAAATGAAAAAATACAACCAAAACGCTTACGGTGATTATTTTGTATCGAAAAGATACCCTGATGAAGCCCGTTTAATTGCAGTATTATCAGATGGTTTGGGCAGTGGTATCAAGGCGAACATACTTTCTTGTATGACTGCAACAATGCTTTTGAGATTCATTGAAAACGAGCAAATTTCAATCCAAAAAGCTGCTGAAATCGTTATGAACTCACTTCCTGTCTGCAAAGTAAGAAGAATAAGTTATTCAACATTTTCGGCCATTGACGTAAACGACGACGGCAATGCAAGAATTGTAGAAGAAGGTAATCCTGAATTTTTATGGGTTAGAAATAACGAAGTTTTGCAACCAGAATACACAACTATTCAATCTAAAACATTCAAAAATCGTTGTTTAAAAATTTATAATATTAAGTTGAAGCTAGGTGATCGCTTGATTTTCTGTTCAGACGGCGTAACCCAATCTGGCTTAGGTGGTGGAAGATTAAAACTTGGTCTGCGTCGTGACGGTTTGATTGTACTTGTACAAGACAAACTTAAAGAAAATCCGACTATTTCAAGCTCAGAACTTTCTCAATATATTGTAAATCAAGCAAGAAATATCGAAACCGACAGAAATCCTAAAGATGATATTTCCGCTTGTGTTTTATATTTTAGAGATCCGAGAGAATCTTTAATATTTACAGGCCCACCATATCATCAAACAAAAGACCCTGAATATGCGAAAATGTTTGATGACTTTAAAGGTAAAAAAGCAATTTGTGGTGGAACAACAGCAAATTTACTTTCTCGAGAACTAAACAAACCAATAACAATGGATACAACAATAAGTATTGGCAAACTTCCGTCTTGTTCATATATGGACGGAGTAGATCTTGTTACAGAAGGGATTTTAACCCTTACCAAAACTTTAGAATATTTAGAAAACGGCACATTAGATATTGACAATGCAGCTGGAAAGTTGGTAAACTTTTTATTAGATAGTGATTGCATTAATTTTATGGTTGGTGCAAAATTAAATCAGGCACATTACGATCCGAGTCTTCCTGTAGAGATAGAAATTCGGAAAAATATAATCAAAAAAATGTCAGATGTGCTTCAAAGGAAGTATTTCAAAAAAGTCAATATACAGTACATGTAAGGAAGGTAGAAGAATGGACAAAAAAGTTAGTGTAAAAGTATGTTTAGGTACAACATGTTTTGTTATGGGTTCTGCAAATTTACAGGAATTGATTGAATTAGTTCCTAAAAAATATGGCGACAAAGTAGATGTATCAGGTGTTCCATGCCTTGGTTTATGCTCAATTGATTGGGAATTTTCAAAAGCGCCATACGTAAAAGTTGATGATGATATTATCAAAGAAGCAACTGTTGAAAAAGTTTTAGCAGCTATTGAAGAAAAATTGAAATAATAAAATATAAAGGAAAAAGAAAATGAGTATGAATGCTACCCCAAGACAAACTTCACACTTAAAGCGTGAAATTTTAGTCAGATTAATAAGAGCGTATTTGAGCGAGGATTTCGCAGAAAACACTCGCTTAATTCCGTTTGCAATGAGACCAAAAGGCAGCGAAGTTCCGTATAGATGTTGCATACACAAAGAAAGAGCTATTTTACGTGACAGAACTGTTGCAGGTTTAGGTATGTCAATTGAAGATGCTGACGATAGCGTATTATTGTCAACATTAGCAGAAAAAGCACTAGAAAGAGAAACTCCAGAAACAGATCCTCTAACAGTTCTTACATCTGCTTGTAAAGGTTGTGTACCTTCAAGAATTTATGTAACAGACCTTTGCCAGGGTTGCGTTGCAAGACCTTGCGTAAACACTTGTAAGTTTGGTGCAATAAGCGTACAAAACGGTAAATCAGTTATCGACCCGGCTAAATGTAAAAACTGTGGTATGTGTGCACAAGTTTGTCCATACCAAGCAATTACAAAAATTATCGTGCCTTGCGAAAACGCATGTCCGGTTGGTGCAATTAACAAAAACGAAGATGGTTATGCACAAATTGATTTTGACAAATGTATTTCTTGTGGCAAATGCGTTTCAGCATGTCCATTTGGCGCAGTTCACGAAAAAAGTCAAATTATCGACATTTTGAAAAACATCAAAAAAGGTAAAAAGGTTATCGCAATGGTTGCACCTGCAATTATGGGTCAATTACCTTGCACACCAAAACAATTAAAAGAAGCTATTTTAAACCTTGGATTTGCTGAAGTTTACGAAGTTGCTCAAGGTGCTGATATCACAACAAGAACAGAAGCAGCAGAATTTGAAGAACGTCTTGAAAAAGGCGAAGAATTCATGACAACCTCTTGCTGTGCAGGATATAATGAATTGGTTGATAAACACATTCCTGAAATGAAACCTTTCAGATCAGATACAAAAACTCCACTTTATTATACTTCTGAAATTGTTAAACGTGAGCATCCTGATGCTATTACGGTATTCTTTAGCCCTTGTAACGCAAAACGTAAAGAAGCTATGAAAAACCCTAACGTAGATTTTGTATTAAACTACGAAGAATTGGGGGCTTGGTTTGTAGCTTTAGGCGTTCAGGTTTCTGAATGTGGCGAAATAGAATTTAGCTACGACGCCTCTGCAGAATCAAGAAATTACGCAGTAACTGGTGGTGTTGCTCAAGCAGTTCAAAAAATGCTTCCTGAACACTTGCCAACATATCCTGTTGTAATCAATGGTTTGGATAAACAATCAATCAGAGATTTGAAAAAATACGCTAAAAATGGCGTTTGCGAACTTGGTAACTTAGTTGAAGTTATGGCTTGCCAAGGTGGTTGCTTAGGCGGTAACGGAACAGTTAACGCATATAAACAAGCCTTGAAACAATTAACCAATTACGTAAACGACAGTAAATCAATGGCTCCTGAACAGGAAACTGTTTAATTGCTTAGGATTGACAATCGTGAAAAACGAGTTATAATGGATATATAGGGAAATGGTTCCAAGAACCGGATATTCTTGAAACCATTCTTCACTCCCTATAATAAGATTATTAAGACTTTTAAAAGCGCCTCTAGCACCACTAGGGCGCTTTTAATTATTTGCCTTTTCATCTTACCACCTCCTTTCGACCAATTTCTTCACTAAATGAGTGTGCCGTGGAGGTGTAGGAGTTTACCCTGAAGCTAATTATAGTGAATAGTGATTGTTTTGTCAATATAATCAAGGAAATATTATTAAGTTTTTATTTGTGAATTTCTGCATAATTTACTAAAATTTTACAAAATATAAATAAAGTTTTGTAAATTTCGTTAAAAACTATAAAAAAAATGGTATATTGAAGAAGTGATCAAGGTTTAAGTGACCAAGTGATCAAGTAATATATTTTAAGGTTGGAAAATCCAACAGAATAGGAGATCGTAGTATGTTAAAAAATGAAGCTATAACTGGCTTTAAGACCTTAGGGGGGGGGTAGAAACGCTCTCCTAGCAAGGCTTTCGGACGTTTTGGGATTATTCCCTCGCCCTATGGGAGAGGGTAAGGGTGAGGG
>SUTY01000081.1 GCA_015152455.1 Cyanobacteria bacterium SIG32 | reverse complement strand
GTTAAGTCTTTAAGACTATAGGACGTTAAGTTCGTTACATAATTAATTATTGAACTTATAGACTTATCGCCTTAACGTCTTAAAGACTTCTTCATTTTACCATTTTTTTCAACTTTTGGCAAGAAAATTTTAATCAAGATTAAATCTCACAATGGAGTTTTCACCTTGGGACGATACAAATAATGTATTATCAGATATATGCAGACCATAAGGCTTTACTACATATTCCAAAATAATAGTTACAAACCCAGTTTTATCAATTTTTAAAACATTATTTGCATTATAGTTTGATACATATATATTACCCAAGTTATCGCTAACCAAACCAATAGGTCCATTTAATCTGTTGTCTTTCAAAAATATTACTTTGTCACCAGCTGGTGTTATTCTATAAATTACATTATCTGAATATCCTGCAACATATAAATTCCCTGATTTGTCAGATGTTATACCTGTCGGACTTGCAATATTTTCATAAATCCCATTGTTAGAGGGTTGTTTTGGCGGCTCCAAAAGTTTTTGTTCGTGTTTTATTGTTTGCAAATCAGTATTTAACGATTTTGCAAGTTGTTGCGCTTTTGGATTTACGTATGATCCTGTAGGAATTAATGCCAAATAAGATTTTGCTTTGTCAATTTGCCCAAGTTTTGTACTCAAATTCGCCGCTTTGTAAACTGCTTCGTAATCAGAAGGCTTTCTGATTACAATTTGCTTAAATACAGTCAAAGCAGCCTCATCCTGCTCTAAATATTCAAGAATAGAACCCAAGTTGTAATAAGCATCAATATATGCAGGATCCAAATCAATGGCCTTTCTAAACGCTTCCATTGATTTGTCATATTGACCTATTTTGTAAAAATCAATTCCTTTATTGTAGTAAAGTTTCGCTTCTGTCACATCATTTGCAAAAGCAGGTGCAACAGCAAGCGAAACCATAATACTTAAAATTGTAAGATTTTTTTTAAACTTCACTTAATTCCTCAATAAGTTTTTCATTCGGTTTAGCGAACTCACTACCTCTTGATATTATAGCCTGTTTTAGAATTTCAGGCAAGTCTATAGGAGTAAGTTCTTTGAAATTATCAGGAATTCTTAAACTCCAGTTTGCATCACCTGATGTGCCAGGTCTGTTATAAACATCTTCAATTTGGAAGAAGTCTGTAAAGAACATTTGAATATTTTCAGCTTTTGATGCAAATAATTCAACAAGTTTTGTGAATTTTAAAAATTCAACATCTTTTGTTAAACGAGTAATCAAATCGTCTTTATTTTCTTCTTCTGCATATAAATCTTCTACTAAGTTTTTAACGTGTAAATAGCCTTCATGAGTATTTACCATAGATTTAGCCCACATAGCGATAGGTTCGTTGTCGTGAGTACCAACCATTGCCCAAGTAGCTTCATCAATGTTGCAGCAACGGTAAGGGTGATCAGCTTCTTCAGGTACAACAAATTGAGTTAATCTCATACCCTGAAGTTGGTATTTTTTCATAACCGCTGCAACAGGATTTGTTAAAGTACCTAAGTCTTCACAAACAATTGCGTTTTTATCCAAACCTTCTTCTTCGGCAGCTGCGATAACAATTTTTTCAATCAAACGACCGTAAAGTTCAATTTGTTTGTCTGTTAAGGTTTTAACACGTTTTTCTTTATCAGCTTCTAAAGTTGTGTCTAAGTCATCCATTGTCGCAATAGCAAATTTATTCAAGAATGGATGTTCAGGAGATGAGAATAATCTGCCTGCACCTTCTTCGATTTTTGGTTTTTTACCTGCTTTATACACCCAAGGATCAATCAAACCTACAATATGGTCAATTCTTACACCACCAGGGTTTTCACGGAACATCTTTTTGTAAAGGTTTTTCAATAACATACCACCTTTGTCCAATGAACCGTCTTCTTTATACATTTTTTCAGGATCTAAAACAGGGAAGCCCCATGCCTGACCGTCTTTTGAGAAGTAATCTGGTGGACAACCTAACATCCAACCATCTAGGAATAATGATTTGTATGCCCAGATATCACGATCAGAGAATGCAACTTGTCTGTCTGCAATCATTTTGATATCTTTAGATTTTGCGTATTCTCTTGTGGCTTCACTTTGTTTATATAATACGAATTGAATGAATTTGTATTTTTCAATTTCATATTCATATTTTTTAGAAATTTCAACTAATCTTTCACCGTTTGCAAGTCTTTCTTCAATTGTTTCAGGTGAGAATAAGTTTTTATCTGTGTTTGAAGCCCAAAGTGGCCAGTAGTCGTTACCGTTTTCAATGCTTAATGCTTCATAAACACTGTCTTTATCCAACCAACGATTGTTAACTGATTTGAATTCTTCAAATTCCTGCGCTAGAGTTTTGTCACCATTAGCTTGGAAACCTTTAAATGCTTCATCCAACGCATCTGCATATTTTTTGTATGCGTATGAATAAGCCGTTTTGTTTTGACCTTTTTTAGGATTATTTTCAACAATTTCGTTATATGTTTCAATTGATAAGATATTGTTCCATTTTAGAGTTGTTAATTCTTTTAGATCTACAAATAATGGGTTTGTAGAGAAGATTGTACCTGTATAAGGTGAAGAATCACAACCTTTTGTTTTACCTGCAGGTCCAAGCTGAATAGCATTGAACAAACCTGATGCGTAATCAATTAATTCTTTTCCGCCATTAGTGTTTACAGATCCAAAACCTGTATTTTCACCATCTGCAGCAGGAAAACTTGCATTGTGAACGATTAATGCAAAATTCTTTTTACCTAAAACTTTAAGTGCTTTTTGAATAATTTCAATTGTTTTCTTGTCAAAGCTCATTTTATACCCCTTATTAATGTCTCAATCTTCTAAAAAACTAGGCCCGGTGGGACTCGAACCCACGACCAATTGATTAAGAGTCAACTGCTCTACCAACTGAGCTACGAACCCGTCAAAATAATTATATCAAATCAATTTTTTTTTACAATAAAAAATGTGATTGATAATAAATTTTACATAATGGATTTCTACCCAATTTACGGATATTGTATTTCAAGTTTTTTTAGGTTATCCTCTTGAAAGAGAAGGGGAGAATTTATGTACGAAGAATTACAAGAAATTAATGAAGTAATTAAAAATATTGCTACTTTTATACAAGAAGATAATACTGTAAAACCTGATTTTGAAGAATATATCAAAACGATTAGTGGCGCAATGAATCCGCAAGCCGCTTATTTTAGTTATATTTTTGAAAGGAATTTAAATTCAAAAAACATTCCTCAACTATATGTTGAAAATACAAAGAAACTATCTGCAAGTTCTAAAAAGATAGCCGAAGCATTGGCAAAATCTATATCTTCCGTATTTGAAGTTAGAAAAATTTTAAAAAACGGCTTTAGTTTATACAATATTATTAACGAAAAAACATATGAAGTAACGTCATTAGTTAAAATGACTTCTTTCAGAGGTGTTGGTGGCGGTCAATTTGTTATCGCACGTATTTTTGAGTATAAAAAAGAGTTTTTCTTACTTGAAATTTCAGGCGTACTTTCTGCCTCAAGAAAAGATGATGCTTTACGTTTTGCGGTTGCTAAAATCATTGAAAATCCAGAATTGGTCTATCTTGACAATCCTAAAAAACTTAAAGAAATCGAAAAAGATATCAAAGATATCCATAAAAAATTCGTTGATTACTTTGGTTCTGAAGAAGTCGTTACAACTAACAAATACGCCGATAACTTGATCGGAATATTTAACGATTTTGCAGAAGGAGGCGAAAAAGCTGACTACACAGAATTTGTAAAACTTCCAGATGAATATAAATACTTCAACGTTAATGAGTTTAACAATTCATACGAAAACTTCTTAGAAAATTCACTAGGCGGATTTTCTTCTCACAATGACGAATATGATGTTGGCGTAATTTTTGATGAAGAACTTGGTATGTATGCAGTTCCATTCTACGGAACTTTCAACCAAATTTTTGAAAGCAAAGATTATACTAAAATTACAAACTATGACAAATGTGTCGAGTATTTCTTTACCAATGATAAATTTTCAGCAAACCTTATCAAAAGAGTTGCTGATAAACACAAAAACTTTGTAAAAGTTGTTAATGAAATTATGGGAACAGAATTAACTCTTGATGAAATGCTAGAAAAATACAAATCCAGATATCTGGAAAATAAAATTGTATCATCAACTACAGTTTTATACCGTTCTTTGGCGTTTTCAAATACATTAGGAATTATCGAGGAAGAAGAAAACAAACCACAACTTGATGACATTGATACAAGCAAAATAGGCAGAAACGATCCTTGTCCTTGTGGTAGCGGTAAAAAATTCAAAAAATGCTGTGGTGCTGCCTGAGGCACGACATTAAAATTCATTCAAAAGATTTTCAAAAGATTTTGAGGAAATACCAATAATATTTTCAAGATCTCCCTCGACTTTTTCTATAAAACCGTCAGGGAGTTCTTGTATTCCATAAGATCCAGCTTTATCCAAAGGCTTGAAATTTCTAATATAATTTTCGATTAATTCATCTGACAAATTTTTAAAAGTTACGTTGCTTGTTGTTGAATTAATCTTATGTTCTTTAGTTTTAGAATTAATTATAGCAATTGAAGTAACAACCGAATGAGTTTTACCTGAAAGTTTTTTCAACATCAAAAACGCATCTTTTTCATCTTGAGGTTTTTCTAAAATTTCATCACCCAAAATTACAACCGTATCTGCACCAATAATTAAAGATTCTTCTTCAACCAAAGGTACAACTGCCAAAGCCTTATTATATGCCAAATCTTCCACATAAGAGTAAGAAAAAGCCGTCTTCGTGTGTTGTTCAACGTACGGAGACGGAATAATTTCCAATTTGTAATCCTTCAAAATTTCGGCTCTTCTGGGAGATGAAGATGCCAGGATCATTTTTCCCATTCCTTGTGCCTTTTTGTTTTGTACTTAACGCCTGCAGACGTTAAACACATTCTATCACAAAACAGAACAAAAAACTTTTTATTATCGCAATTGTTGCGTTTTTTGGTATCTGGCTGATCTTGCGTTTATAGCATAGCATGCGATATTTAAACGTTGTTTTAATAACATCATATTCTTGTGCATACTTGCGTAATCATTCATTGCACCCAACATCTTTTGTGGATCAATCATTGATTCCATATTGTCATGATTATCTACTTTTTCTTCTGCATATTTTTTGACCAGCAGTTGGTCAATGTAATCTTCAGCACCTATTGCCATAAGATTCCTCCCTATTTAATTGTCCTTTTCCTAAGAAAAATAATCCTTAATATCCTATATATATATTAAATATATAATTCCCTTAAAATTGCCTTTTTTAACATGTCTTGTTAATATTTGTTTACAAAAATTTGTGTTATAATAATTTTATGAGTGGAATTACAATTACTGCACCTGTCAAAAAGCCTGAAGACATTGAAATTTTCAGCAAAGAAACCAATTGTCGAGATTATTATGTTTATTACAAAAAATTCCTGGACAATAATTTTGATTACGTAAAAGAATTTGTCGATACAGCAAAACGTTGCAAATGTAATATTTATATAAATTTCAAACACGATATCACAGAAGAAAACTTGCCAGAGATAAAAAGAATGTTAAAATTCTTAAAAACTGTAGGTATTGATGGAATTTTCATTAATAGTTTTGCAATTCTTGAAGCTATCAAGGTGTTCAAACTGCCATTCAAAGTCATAGTTGACTCATATTTTGATATTCATAACTTAAATGGAATTGACTTTATAGGAAGTTTTCACAAAGTTGACGGTATAATCATCACAGAAGAAATTTATATGAAAAATATTGCTAAAATTAAAAAATACACAAAACTTCCTTTAGCAATAGATTCTGATAATTTACCTTGGTGTGCCGAAGATATTAAAAAACTAAAAGCCATAGACAACGTTGTTATCAAGGGTAAATTTTCCACTTCGGAAGAAATTCTTGAAGGTATTGAACTGGTTGAAAAAATACTGGAAAAACCTAAATTATTTAAAAACCAAAAACTTCCATTCAAACACGTAAGAAAAAGTATTTACCAAACAAACCATTTTTCAGGAGAAATGGTAAGTGCTGAAGGCAAAGATTTCAAATTCAGCCGTAATATTCACAAGTTTGAATGGGATGTAAAACGCTCAAGAGCGCCTAAAGAGATTACTTACCATAGCGACTATCGCCTAAATATAAGACTTTCAGAACTGGCACAAGTAAAAGAGCTTGAGAAATTTATTAAAAAAATCGGTTATAATCCAATTTATTCAATTGAATATGGTGAGATTTTATCGACTTGTGACCTTGCAACAAGTAGTTTTAGTGAACTTATAACAAAGGTTAGAAAATTCTGTTATAAATACGGCATCAAATTTCAACTTTCAACTCCAAAAATCTTAATTGAACGTGATTTTGACAGGGTTTATGAATACGTTAAACAACTTTTATTAACAGAGCCAACACCAGATTCGTTAATAATAAATAATATAGGTTATTTTTGGGCATTTATTAATGATTCTGACATCAACCATATTCCAATAGAAATTGGTCAAGGCATAAATTTATTAAACAGCTTATCAATCAAATGTTTAAACAATCTTGCACCAGTTGAAACAATTGATTTCACATCATTTAAAGATATGGAAAGTGCAATAAAAACAATTAAAAAAATCAAAAATGACATTCCAACTAAAAAATATACAATAGCAGGAAATAAAAAAGTTCCAAGTATGGGCTTGTGTCCACTAAATAACGATAGTGCCGTAACATCTCGTTTATCTTGCAAAGCTCCTTGCCATCAGGGTGGATTTGCATTAAAAGATCCTTCTTTGAAAAAAATGTATCCTTTCACCTGCGACGGATTTTGCAGAATGCACATGTTTGAAGACACTATCTTGCAAGATTTCTCTTG
>SUTY01000080.1 GCA_015152455.1 Cyanobacteria bacterium SIG32 | reverse complement strand
AGTTATTAGAAAGAATTACCCGAATTCGTCAAGAAGCAAAACTTGATATGGGATTTGTTATTCCAAAAATTCGAATTCAGGATAATATGGCACTTTCTCCAAATGAATATTGTTTTAAAATCAAAGGGATCCCTGCTGGTTCAGCAGAAATTCGTTTGGGATATTATATGTGTATGGACACAGGTGGCGTTGTTACTCCAATGCAAGGTGAAAAAACAAAAGATCCTACTTTTGGAATGGATGCAATTTGGATTCCAGAAGAAAATCGTGGAGATGCTGAAGCTGCCGGTTATGTTGTAATTGACCCACCTACAATTATTGCAACTCATATTACAGAAATAATTCGTTCTCATGCAGCCGAAATGCTTGGAAGACAAGAAGTTTCTTCTATCCTTGACGTTGTAAAAGAACATAATCCAGTATTAATTGATGAAGTTTTAAATACTGCAAAACTTACTTACGGACAAATAGAAAAAGTTCTTCAAAATCTTTTGCAGGAAAAAGTTTCTATCAGAAATATAATTACAATTTTGGAAACAATGGCGAACTATGCTGGCGTTACAAATTCAGTTTGGGAATTAACAAAAAAAGTTCGTGAAGCATTAGGTTTGCAAATTTGTATGCAATATGTAGATAAAGATGATGGAAATAAACTTAGAGTTATGGCTCTTTCACAAGAATTGGCCGAATTAGTTCAACAACATGCTTATTTCCCTTCTGACGGTTCAAAACCTTACGTTGCATTTGACCCAGTTGATAATAGAAAATGGATTTTAAGTATTAGTGCTGCTTTAAGTAAAATGAATCAATTGGGATATATGCCAATAATTTTGTGTGTAAGTTCGATTAGACAACTTGTAAAAGCTGCAATTGAACGCGATAATCCAGGCGTTGTGGTTCTTTCAGATATGGAAGCATATTCTGCAGGAAAAAATATTGATATAGAAGTTTTAGACGAAATTTCATTAATTGACGAGTAGGTATTGTGTATGTTTGCTGAAAAAAGAAATGTTCAAAAAATTGAAGGAAAAGATTTAGCTGAATGTCGCGATAAATTGAATAGATTGTACGGATTAAATTACGAAATTGTTGATACTGGTAATGATTTTAAACGTAGTTTTTTTGGTTTTAGAGAAAAAGCCGTTGTTGTTGTTTATTATGTTGTTCGTAATCAATTTGTAGTAGAAGAACAAGAAAAAAAACGTGAAGATGAAAGTGCGCAACTTGAAAGAAATAGACAAGAATTATTGTTAAAAAATCAGAATATAATGATGAAATCTGAATTAGAAAAATTATCTGAAAAAATTGATTCAATGACAGATATAATTTCCTCAAATGTTCATTCTGGTTCAGAAACTCATCAAACGATAGAAAGAATTGAAGAACTTTTAGCACAAAATGAATTTACTTATTCATATATAAGAATGATTTGTGAAAAAATTCGATCAACCTTTTCTTTGGAACAATTGGAAGATTTTGATTTAGTTGAACGTTATGTTGTTGACTGGATCGGAGAAACAATAAAAATTTCAAAAGAACCAATAAGACGTCCTCCTCATGTATATATTATTGTTGGACCTACAGGAGTAGGAAAAACAACTACTATTGCAAAAATTTCGGCGAATAAAATCCTTGATGCTAAAAAAAATAAAAATGCAATAGATCCTGAATTTTGTATTATTACAACTGACACAATGCGTGTTGGTGCGGAAGAACAATTAAATAAATTTGCGCAAGTTCTTGGAAAAGATGTGTTAAAAGCAGAGACTGCGGAGCATATAAGAACTATATATGAAGAATATAAGAATCATGTTGATTATATGTTTATTGATACAAGTGGTTACAGTCCAAATGATTCAACTCATATTAGTGAAATGAAAAATGTTTTGAGTGTTGATATGAATGCTGATGTTTACTTGGCTGTTTGTGCGTCTACAAAAGTTAGTGATTTACAAAATATTTTTAGAAATTACGAACCTTTTGCTTATGAATCAGTTATTGTTACAAAATTTGATGAAACAACTCAAATAGGTAATATAATCAGTGTTTTGTGGGAAAAACATAAATCTGTTTCTTTTATTACAGATGGACAGCATGTTCCTCGTAATATCAAAAAAGCAAATAAAGTTGATATATTAAAAAATTTAACAGGCTTTAACATAGATAGAAATCATATTGAAAATAAATTTGGAGAAAACTAGTTATGGAAGAACAAATTCAAGAATTAAAAGAATTAATGAAAGATGTTATTGAAGATAAAAGTTCAGATTCTTTTTCAACGCCTAAGAAAAATCATAATACTCGAATTATTGCTATTACAAGTGGTAAAGGTGGAGTTGGAAAAACAAACTTTGCTGTAAATATGGCAATTGCTTATGCCCAATTAGGAAAAAAAGTTATCTTAATTGATGGTGACTTGGGGATGGCAAATGTAAATGTTCTTCTAAATATTGTTCCTACATATAATTTGATGCATGTGATTAATAAAAAGAAAACAATGCATGAAATTATTATGGATACTGAATTTGGTATTAAATTTATTGCTGGTGCGAATGGTTTTTCAAAAATTGCAAACTTAAATGTTGAAGAACTTGAATATTTTGCAAAACAATTCAGTTCTCTTGATAATGCTGATATAATTATTATTGATACTGGTGCTGGTATTGCAAATAATGTCTTGCAATTTGTTGCGGCTGCTGATGAAGTTTTTGTTGTTACAACACCAGAACCTACTGCAATTACAGATGCATATGGAATAATAAAGATTATTACAACAGAAATAGTGGATAGAACTGTAAATTTAAAACTAATTGTAAATAGAGTTCATTCTGCTGATGAAGGAAAACGAATTTCTGAAAGAATTATTAATATTGTTGGTCAATTCTTGGGTTATAAAGTTGATTATTTAGGTTTTGTTTACGAAGATCCTGCAGTTCAATCGTCTGTAATACGACAAAAACCTTTTATAGTTGTAAATCCATCTTCAAAATCTGCAGCATGTTTAAAACATATAGTTGGTAGAATTGAGAAAACAGAACCTGTCTACAATGAAGGAGTTGCAAGTTTCTTAAAGAAATTTTTGGTAAAACGTAGAAATTATTAATATGATAATAAAATAATTTTACTGTTTTTTTTTAACATTATATTGTATAATTTATATATTGTTTGCGTTGCAAATAAACTATTAATGTTTTTTATTCTACAAGAAGAGATAAAAAAGAAAGTTTGTAAGGAGAAAAAATGGCCAATATCAAAAAAGTTGTTGTTTTTGCTGTTTTAGGTTTTCTTATTTCTTTCTTTTTTGGTTTTTTTTCTGGTTCGCCTTTTCTTAGAATTTTTCTGAAAGCATTATTATTTGGTGGAATTTTTGCAATTTTAGGTTTTTTGATTATGTTTGTATATGAAAAATTCCTAAAAATTGATTCCTTATCAGAAAGTTCTGATATGAACAAAACAGGAGAAGATTATGCAGAACAAAATAAACCTGTTTTGGGGAGAAACGTTGATATTACAATAAAAGATGAAGAATTAGAACAGTCTGAGGATGTAAATACTTATGTTGTTTCTGGAAATCATCAAATGTTAACTGAATCAGATGTGAATTCTCATAACAATCAAGAGAAAGAAGAATCATCTTTTGTTCCTATACGTTTTGCAGAAACTGTTGAGAATGTTTCTAGCGTAGAGTCAAAAACATTGGCTGAAACTGTTCATAAAGAACAAGATAGTTCTGAAAAAAATATTTCAATGCAAAATTTTGCATCAAACCAACAAGTGGAAGTTTTAGATGTTTTACCAGAAATAGAAAACATTCAAAATGAACCAACAAGTGTTAATGCAACTTTTGTGAATAATTCAGATGATGAATCAGAAGAGTTTTTAAGTTCAAGTTATAACTCTAAAGATGAAAGTGCTGTAAAAGATGCTTCGCTTATGGCAAAAGCAATAAGTTCTATTTTATCGAATGAAACTTAAAAAAAGAGGTGGGAAAATATGCCAATTAATGACGAACAAGAAGAAGATGACCTTTGGAATGAGTTCAAAAAGACAAAATCTCCTGCTATACGAGATAAATTTATTAGACAATATATGCCTCTTGTAAAATATGTTGCAGGAAAAGTGGCGGTGGGACTCCCTAGTAGTGTTGAATTTGACGATTTAGTTGGATTTGGACAATTCGGATTGTTGGATGCAATAAATAAATATGATACTTCAAAAAATGTTAAGTTTAAGACTTATGCAGTGACAAGAATTAGAGGTGCAATTTTTGATGAATTACGACAAATAGATTGGGTTCCTCGTTCTGTTCGACAAAAATCTAGAGAAATAGAAGACGCAATTGTTACATTGGAAGCTAGGCTTGGTCGCCCAGCAGCAGATTCTGAAATTGCGGAATCTTTGAATATGACAATTGATGAGTATCATAAGACTGTTATGAAAGTTTCTGGAACTAGTGTTTTATCATTAAATGATGTTTGGTATTCAAATGATGAAAATGATAATATGTCTATCGGAAACAATATTGAGTCTCCAGTGAGTTTAAATCCTGATGTGATTGCTGAACGTGAAGAAATAAAGAAAGTCATAGCACAGGCAATAAGTGAATTACCAGAGAAAGAAAAAATGGTAATTGTTTTGTATTACCACGAAGATTTGACATTTAGAGAAATAGGTGAAGTTTTGGAAGTAAGTGAATCAAGAATTTCGCAACTTCATACTAGAGCGAATCTACGGTTAAGAGCAAAATTAACAAATTTGCGAAGAGGAATTATTTAAAAAATTATGGTAGATTTGGATCAAATTCGAATAGAAATGCAGAATCGACTCAAAATGGATAAAGAGTTGCATTCTGTAATTGTTAATGCTGATTCTATAGATGAAGCTTTGTCTGATGCTTCTGTTCAGTTAGATACGCGAGTTCCAAATCTTCTTTTTGAAGTTATAGAAAAAGGTTCAGATGGTTTTATGGGCTTAGGAAAAAAGCCTTGGAAATTACAAATCTATCAAAATCCAGAAACACTTAATAAAACTCAAAAGCTTGCAAGTGATGGGCTTATTTCAGAAGATTCATTTAACGAAGGTGTTGTTAATAAAAATCATGATGGTTTATTCTTTGTTAGACATTTTGGTTCAGACATACTTTTAAAAGTTATTCCTGCATCTGGTACTGGTGAACCAATAGATATAAAAGATGTCTTTGCTGAAGTAAATCGTTCTGATACAGTTGAATTTGATGAAGGATTAATAAATAAATATGTAAAAAATGGTACAGATAATGAATATAACATCGTTGGAAAATATAAACATGTTCAAGCTGGTGATGTATTAGTATCTGTTGAAACTACCAGAGATGAAATGAAAGCCTGTATTGTTGTAACATCTCCTTCAATGAGTGGTGCAGAAGCATCTGAAGAATTAATTAGAAGAACTCTTGCAAGTCAAGGCATTGTTGAACAATGTTACTTAACTGATAAAATAAAACAGTTTGTTGATAATCCTGTATATAATACTCCTTATGAGGTAGCTGCCGCAATTTTGCCAATTGATGGACGTGATGCATATATTTCTTATAACTTTGAAACAGATCCTAAAAAATTAAGAGCAAAGATTTCTGATAATGGGCAAATTAACTACAAAGAATTAAATCAAATTCAAAATGTTATTGCAGATCAACCACTTGCAACTAAAATTCATGCGGAACGAGGACGAGGTGGAAAAACAATTTTTGGGCGATACTTAGAAGCAAAAAATGGAAAAGATATTCAAATAAACCTTGGTACAAATGTAAAACTTGATAGAGATGGGGTAACAATAAAAGCACAAATTGATGGTGAAGTTATGCTTGTTAACGGAAAAATTTGTGTAGAACCAATAAAATATCTTGATGCGGTAAATGTAAAAACTGGTGATGTAAAATTTGTTGGAACTGTAATTATAAAAGGCTCTGTTGAAGAGGGGTATAAGGTAGAAGCTACAAATATTGAAGTAAATGGAATTGTTGATCGTTCTCATTTGGAAGCTACAGGAAATATAATTGTTCGGCAAGGTGTCTTTGGTAAAGGTGAAGGCTATATTAAAGCTGGAAAATCTTTGTGGGCTAAATTTATTAATGATGCAACAGTAGAAGTTGAAGAAAATGTTATTGTTTTAGACAGTATTGTAAATTCGAATATTACTGCCATGAAAAATATTTTAGTCCGTGGTAAAAAGGCTCAAATTATTGGTGGGCACTTGCTTGCCACAGAAGAAATTTGTGCCAAAAAAATTGGTTCGCCAGGTGGAGTTGAAACTGTTCTTGAAGTTGGTATTGACCCACGAGCTAAAAAACGTTTGTTAGAATTACAGAAAAAAGAAGCTGATAGTTCAAAAGAAGCAGAAAATATTTCTTTGGATATTCAAACTTTAGAGCAACAGAAAAAACTTAGAAAACGTTTATCTCAAGAAAAAGAAACTAAATTAACTTCAATTAGACAAAGATACAAAATTCTTGCAAGTGAACTTGAAGAAATGAATAATGAAATTGAATCTATACAAAGTCATTTAAGAGAATTAAAAGCTGTTGGTAAAGTAAAAGTAGAAGATACTGTTTATGCAGGTGTAAAAATTTATGTTAGAGATGTTCTGGATGAAGTAAAAATTGATACTAAGAAAGTTACATTCTTCTATGATAAGAGCTTTAGTAAACGTGGCGATTATGAACCTCCAAGTATGACAATTGAGGAACCTGATGGCTATACAACCAATTGATTTACAGAATATGTACTCACAAATGTCTAATGTCGCAAAATCTGTTGCTGGGCAAAGTCAAACTGCACAATTAGCCGATTCTATGCAACAACAATCTATTGTTCAAAAAAATCTAGAGAATAATACAAAAGTTCAAAAAACTGGTGAAAATACAAACGCAAATTCTGTAAATGAAAATG
>SUTY01000004.1 GCA_015152455.1 Cyanobacteria bacterium SIG32 | reverse complement strand
AAACCCAGACTACGAGAGCGTTTCTACCCCCCCTAAAGTCTTAAAGCTAGTCATAGCTTCATTTTTTAACATACTACGATCTCCTATTCTGTTGGATCTTCCAACCTTAAAATATACTACTTGATCACTTGGTCACTAAAACCTTGATCACTTCTTATCCTACCATTTTTTTTTAAATGTGGCAATAACTAATTAAAAATCTTTTCAAATTTACCTTTTAAATTGTCAAGAATTTCTTTATAATCAATAGAAACAGGCGTAGATTTTGAAGTTTCTATTGTTGTTAAAAATACTCTTGCGTTTCTGGGTTTTTGATTATCCAAAAAATAGATACTTTCTGCAACATCTTTTCGAGCAGGAACGATCAAACCGCTTTGGGCAAATTTTTGGCTATTTGTTTTTGAAGCTAAAAAGTCAACAAGTTTTCTTGCCATAATCTTATTCTTTGAGGATTTGGCTATCGCCCAACCTGAGGCATCAAGTGGCACAATACTTCCTTTTTCTCCTTTTGGAAATGGTGCAACATCCCAATCAAAATCAGCTTCTTCTCTATATTTAGGAACTAACCAGCGACCTGATAGGTGCATTGCAAGTTTCTGTTGCAAAAACATCTGTGCCATTGTCGCACTGGCACTTTCAGATTTTAACGGCGCTACGTGATATTTTTTTCTTAAGTCAGCATAAAATTTAATTGCGTTTTGGCTAGGTTGTTCGTCAATTATTAATCTTGACAAATCATCAGACAAAATTCCCCCTCCAAAGCTCATTAAATATGGTAAATAAAACAAGGCATCTTCTTCAAAACTTATCCCAAATATGCCGTCGTGTGTTACTGTTTGTGCGATATTTAGGAATTCTTCCATTGTCCAATTGTCGTTTGGTGAATTAATTCCATTTTTTCGCAAAATATCTCTGTTATAAAAAATTACCAAATTGGAAATATCTCTCGGTACTGCATAAAGAGTGTTTCTCCAGGAAAGCGCCTCAAGTGATTTTTCGTAAAAATTATTATCAGCTTGCAATGGTTCCAGCAATCCTGCGTTTGCATATATTGGTAAATAATGATTGTTTATGAAAATAACGTCAGGTGCGGTGTTTGAAGCAAATAGCAAATGAATTTTTTGAAAATAATTCTGTGGTATATGCATAAAGTCGATTTTTATTGTCGGATTTTCTCGCTCAAATTCTTTTAAAATCGGCTTTATTATATCAACTTCAGATTTTGAACCCCAACTCGCAAATTGAATTACCCCCCTTGTGTCTGTAGGTTTAGTAATAAAATTTGCACCAAGTACCAATATACTTGTGACAACAAGCGTTATTAAAATTTTTTTAATCATTTATGTTCTCTATAGTTCAATCAAAACGCCCATTTGTGTTTCACTAACGTCAACTAATGATTTGAAACCACCTGCTTTAACCATATAAACATTTTCGTTGTCGTGTCTTACTTGTAAGCTATCAACGTTTGAATTGAATTTTTTAAGGATAAAAATTTCTTCATCAATACGACCTACCAATGCTGATACACCGTCAAGGTTTACAACGTAAAATCCTTTATTTCCATCAATTTCGTGTCCAGCTTTAACAATAAGCCCATTCATTTTGTTATCCTTTTGTGAAGCTATAGGGTTTGAAATATGTTTTGGTTGGGTTGGTCTTGACATGCCCATTGATGGTTTAACCTGCGCTAAGCTCGCTGCAACTTTACTTGATAAATTTCTGTTTGGATTAGACATATTTCTTGACTGCTCTTTGTCTAATAATGCAAAATACTCGTCAATTGATGACATAATGTAATTTTGTTCTTTTTCCATCATTTCAAAATTCCTATTTCCTTCTTGTAAATACTGACTGCTTGTATTGATTAAATCTGCAACTCTCAAAGGCGCATTTCTAAATCTTCTAGAAGATGCATTAAGAGGTGTCTGTTGTAATTTTATGAATTTGCCTTCTGTAACTTTGTGAGTTCTTGGCAAAGCCTTTTTAACTTTATTTCTGTTGGATGTTTGTAGTGAAGGCGATTTTGCAAAAGATTTTAATTTAATTTCTTTAAAATCTTCTTGAATAAAATCTTCGTCAATAATAACGTCATTAACTGGAGCATCAGAAATATCTATTTCTGGTTGTTCATAAATAGCAGGCATCTTGCTGAGTGTATTTTCCAATTCAAGACGTTTTTTATCGATTTCTGTAAGTGGATCTGACTCAGATTCTGGTGTTGTAATGAATGAATATTTATGTTTTTTTACTTCACCGTTTGTTTCTTCAACAAATTTTTTGTATCTTTCTTGCCAATTAAGCTCTCTTGCGTTGATTATATCTTCATATGTGCCTTGTGTAATCGGTTGTTCTGCAAGATTTTCTTTGAATGATGCCTTTAATGCAATTGATTTTTGAACAGAATTTCTAGCCATTTTAGCCAATAAATATAAGCCTATAAGTGGCAATACCACAAGTGTCCAGCCAGATTTCCCTTTTTTAGGTGATTTTTCGGCAGATTTTGATATTTTTTCGATCTTGTCAACTTCATTTATGTCAAATTTTTCTTCTTCTGCAACGGTTTCTACTACAGGTGCAACTTTTTCAATTAACTCCATTTTTTCATCATAAATTTCTGTGAATTTTTCACCTGCTTTTGTATCCAATTTAGGAGGAGCAATATCAACAATTTTGTTTGGTGAATTTTTTAAATTGATAGGTTTTGCAGGTACCTGTTTAGGTTTTGGAGTTGCAGGGGCAACACTTGCTTTGACAGTTGTTTTAACAACTTCTTTTTTAACTTCTTCAGTCTTAGGTGTAACTTGTGCTGGATGTGTTTTAACTTGTGCAATAATTTCTTTTGCAGCTTTTTCTTCTTGCGTTATTGGCGCAGCTTTTTTCACACTTGTTTTTATGTTTAACGGTTTTGTAGTTATGAAAGTAACTTTTGTGTAACCACCTATGCCGTCATCAACGTTTTTGATGTCTATATTTGTAATAATATCTTTAACTGCACTCAAATCAGGTTTGCCTGCGTTTTGACCTGCAACGTTAGGCATTAAAATAACATATTTGTTATCAGATTTTCTTGTGACCATTGGAGTGCTGGAAACTTCTGTAGTATGGAAAGTAACATCAACTTCGTTGTCAGTAGTTTTGTTGATGTCCATTTGAACAAGATCGGCAGCATTTACAGAAGTAAATGTCACACACATTACGGCTAAAGCTGCTAGTAGATTTTTCTTGTTTAACATTCTATTCCCATTGATTACACTACACCTTATATTATATAATAACCGAGAAGAAAAAAAATTGCCAATATGTTAATAAATTTTAAACCTTTTATGTTATAATTTCTTTATGAAAAGCGGATTTGTAAGTATAATAGGACGCCCAAACGTCGGTAAATCAACACTTTTAAACCAAATTCTCGGACAAAAGATTGTTATTGCAACTGACAAAGCGCAAACAACCAGAAAACGCATAAAAGGAATTTTGACAACTGAAGAAGGTCAAATTGTTTTTGTTGATACCCCTGGTGTCCATAAACCTTTGAATAAATTAGGAGAATTTTTGTTAGATGAAGCTAAAATTTCAATTCCTGATGCAGATTTAATTTTGTTCCTTGTTGACGGTTCTGAGCCTGCAGGAAAAGGTGATGAGTGGATTGCGCAAAATCTTTTGCAAACAAATATTCCTATAATTATTGTAATGAATAAAGTCGATAAAGTTAAGAATCTAGGTAAAGTTGAAGAAAATCTTTTGACTTATAAAATGCTTTTCAACGAAAATTTGCCGATTGTTAGAATTTCTGCAAAGACAGGTCGAAACATTGACACGTTTATCAAAAATATTTATAAAAAACTTCCAGAAGGTTTGCCAATGTATCCTGATGATGTTGTTACAGAAGAAACTATGCGTGATGTAACAGAAGAAATTATTAGAGAAAAAATCCTTTTGAATACTTCTGATGAAATTCCTCATTCTGTAGCGGTTAGAGTTGATAATTATTTTGAACAGGAAGATATTGATAAAATTTACGCTTCAATTTATTGCGAAACAAAAAGTCAAAAAGGGATTTTGATTGGTAAAGGTGGTAGCATGCTCAAAAAAATAGGTACTGAAGCACGTAAAGAGCTTGAAACCATTACAGAAAAGAAAGTTTATCTTGAATTGAACGTAAAAGTTGAAAAAGACTGGCGCAAAAAGCAATCTTCACTTAAAAACTTCGGTTATGAACAAGTTGATTAATCTTTAAAATCAAGTAATTCGCTCAATTTTATTCCCAAACCTTCGGCTATTTTATTTAAAATAATTAGACTAGGGTTCCTTTTTAATGTTTCAATTCGACCAACATATGTTCTATCTATATCGCATAACAAAGCCAAATCCTCTTGTGAAAGATTTCGGTCTTTTCTTATGGCAATTAATTTGTTAGCAAATTTTTTCAAAATAGAACTTGACATAATTGAAAATATATGCCATTATGTGACAATAGTCGACTGCCAATTGGCACAAATGGGGGTATCATGCAATTGTTATTAGAATTAATTTATGCTGAAATTCATAGTCTTGCGGAGAATATTTCATATTTAAAGGGGCGTTGTGATAGCATATTAGAGATGTGTACAACGTACAGATTTGTCCACGAAAAGGAGTGTAATCGAAGTATGTATGAAAAAGAACTTTGGATTTTAGAGGAAAAACTACAAAAAATCAAAAATGAGCTAAATAAATTTGCGGAACAAATTCCAAATCAATTAGGCAATGACATTAAAAATTTTGAAACTAATATTATTAAAAAGCGTTCTCAATACATTAAGACTATGCAGGGAATCGACTGATTTCCTGCAAATAATGCTCAAGTGCTTGATAGCCGTTGTAAATTTCGTTTGAAACTGATGCGTAACGACTAGCATCAAGATATTTTAATTCTTTGACTCTGATTTCCAACAATTGTTCAGCGACATTTTTTAATTTGTCGTCATTTGCCCATTTTTGCAAAAGTGCAATTTCTTCGTACATTTGTTTCATTGTGGTAAATTCCAAGGTGTTAAAATTATATTTGTTTAAAAGAGCTTTTTCTACGTTTGAAATTCTGCTCAAAACCGCTTGGAATTTATAAATCTTTTTAATAATTACATAGTTATCAGCAAGTTTTCTGTGATAGTACGGAATTATGTTGCGAGCCAAAAGTGCTGCGTATGAACGTGATGTGAATACGTCAGATTCGTTTGAAAATGTGCTTTTTAATGTTAAATCAAAGTTAGATTTTTTGTCTAAAATATTTTCCAGCATTTTGCCTCCGCATGTAGATAATAGAATAATCGATAGCTTTTGTCATGGCATGTTGAATTTTTTTTTACATAAATTAAAATTTATATTTAACATCCGTAAAATTACTTAGGTATTTTTACGTAGGTATAAATACGGAATTGAGAATTTGTATCAAATATTTTATAATTAAAGAAGTCGATTATTTTAAAAGAGGAAACATTATGAATAAATTTGACACAAGTTAGTTTATAATACTATAATAAGCAAAAAAGGAGAATGATATGAAACAAAAAATGTTGATAATACTAGGTGTAATATTTTTATTATGGATGATTTTGTTTGTTATTCAAATTGTTGACCAAAAAGTTAATGGTGAAGATTATGAGAAAATTAAACAATATACCAGAACACTTTTGGCTCCGATAAATGAAGAAAATTTGTGTTTTAAAGATAATCATGAGGTTTTTAAAATGATGTATCATGATGAATATAAAAATCCTGATATAGCAATGAATTCAGATGCTTTCAATGAAAGAATAATGGCTTGTGAAGGCTTAATGTACCATATTGAAAGCATTGAAGTACCGCAGGTTAAATCTAAACGTAAACAAGAGCAGTTAAATTTATATAAATTAAGTTCAATACAAGTTGCTTATAATTATGTAAATTATTTTAAAATTTACAATGCCTGTGCAGAAAGAAATTCTTCTTGTATGAGATCATATGAAGAAACATTGGCTCAATTATCTTCATACCAAAAAATGATTTCTTCAGGTATAAGATTACATTTAGGATATTCAGCAAAAGAAATTTTCATATTAAGACCTATGTTGCTTTGGTTTGAATATAATTACAACAAAAAAATACAAGAATACGCATCAATATAGGAGAATTAATATATTATGAATGACAAAAGAAATAAATTTAGTGAATTTTTATTTCCGCAACCTGCAAAAAATAGAGACGAAGCTGTTAAGAAAATTCAAACAATGGAAGGTATCAATACAATTCTTAATGCTATTTCGATAATGTCTGATGATAAAGATTTAGAAGAATTATTGAATACAACGAAATTATGGACAACTGGGCAAGTGTTGTCAGCAGATATAGATGCGGCTGAGTTTAAAATCCCAAACAACATACATTTATTTGATAATCCATTAGATAAAGTTAAGGAAAATATTGTAAGACATGTGTTCAATACTACGCGGAGTGGTGTTCATAATATGGGTAACGCTATTAAAAATGTAGGAGATTGGGGTAAGCAAGTCAAACAAAATTGGCCTGAAACTCAAAAAATATTTCTTGAAAAATTGGATAATGATTTGAATATTCCACGCAAAATAAACGAAGTATTTACACCACCAAAAATTGAAATAGAAATGGGAAAACCGACAAAATCAATTGATTCAAAAGGTAATGTAACCTTATATGGACAAATAGAAAAGAATGAAAATTTAGACACTAAATCAAGATATAAAAGTTATAAAAATCCATTAACAAATGACAATAGAATATTTACACGAGAAGATATAGGTGGTTTTACAACAAAAGAATATTCAGCAGCAGAACCTGAAATTATGGCTCAGTGGGGCAAAATAGGAATTCCTACCAATGGCGATTTAGAACTTGATAGTCGAGCAACAGGTGGAACTGTATATGTTAGAGCTTATACAAGAAGTGACGGAACAAAAGTTAAAGCTCATTATAGGGCTGCATAAAAAAAGAGCCTTTCGGCTCTTTTTTAGTTTTCTAATTGTTGCATAATCGCGAAAGGTTTTTCTGCTACTTTCATTGTTTCGCGATCAATTATACCTCTTTTCAATTCTGTAAATGTTGCTTTTTTAGAATTGAACATTTTTTTCAAAAATTCATATGAAACTTTAGGATCACATTTGTCACCACAAGTGAACAAATCAACTGCTGCATATCCTAATTCAGGCCAAGTGTGAATAGCCAAGTGGCTTTCTGAAATAATTACAACGCCTGAAACGCCGTATGGGTTAAACATATGGAAACATTTTTGGACAATAGTTGCACCACATTCAAGGGCGGCATCCACCATATATTTTTCTACTTTATCTAAACTGTTTAATGTGTTTGGATCACATTCAAAAAATTCTGCTAATACGTGTTGTCCTAAGTGGATTTCTTCTATTCCGCTCTCATTGAACGCTGTAAAAGGTGATGTTATTGCCAATTCATGTGCCTCCTATAAATGTATATTTACTACTACTACGAATTACATATTACAATAAAAATCCCTAAATTTGTATTTTTTACACTTTTTCCTGAAAATAATTTTTTTGTGATAAAAAAAATATAGCCCAAAAGCACAAATAGAGAACTGTTCAGGTGTATAATTTTTGTTTACAATTATTAACATTGTAATAGTTTTTTCTTGGTTTTGTTATAAAATTTTTGTATGAATAAGATTTTAGTTATTGATGATGATATTGCAATAAATGAGCTTATAAAGGTAAACCTTGAACTTATGGGGTATAAGGTGTTTCAGGCTTATGACGGAACAACAGGTTTTGCGTTGTGTAAACAAGAATTGCCGTCAGTTGTTGTGCTTGATGTTATGATGCCTGAAGTTGATGGGTTTACGGTTGCGCAAAGAATAAGAAAAAATGATCTGACAAAAGATATTCCGATTATTATGTTAACGGCGCTTTCTCAGCTTAATGACAAGGTGAATGGTTTTAATATCGGAGTTGATGATTATTTAGTAAAGCCTTTTGAAATGGAAGAATTGCAAGTTCGTATCAGAGCGCTTTTAAAACGTTCTAAACAAATTCCTGAATCGGCTTCTACTCGTGAGCTTTTGACATTGGGTGAAATTACTCTCTTGCCAGAAAATTATTCTGTTAAAATTAATGACAAAGTCGCAAAATTAACGCCAATTGAATTTGATATATTTAATTTACTATTCCAAAACCATGGGAATATGGTGTCATCTGCTCAGCTTTTAAAAGATATTTGGGGATATTCGCCTGATGATGATATCGAAACAATTCGTGTTCATATTAGACATTTGAGAACTAAATTGGACAAAGTTTCAGATGGGAAAAAATACATAGAAACAATTTATGGTGGTGGATATAAATTGACAATTTAAGCAATAAAAAAAGACGATTTTTTTTAAATCGTCTTTTTTATAATTAGTTTTATAAAAACTATGCTTCAGCAACTTCTTCTGCAGGAGCTTCAGCAGCTTCTTTAGCTGCAGCTTCTTCAGCTTCCTTAGCTGCTTTTGCTTCTGCTTCTGCTTGAGCTTTAGCTTCAGCCTCAGCAGCAGCTTTAGCTTGAGCTTTTTTAGAAAGTTTTACTGTTTCTTTCTTTTGGTAGTTTAAAGTGCCGTCAGCGTTGCAGTTTTTGATTAAATAAGCAACAGTTTCAGTTGGTTGAGCACCTTTTTTAATCCAAGCCTCAGCAGCAGCTTTGTCAAGTTGCATAACTTTAGTTTTTGGGTTGTAGTAACCAAGTTCTTGAACTGGTTTACCTTCACGTCTTGTTGTAGAATTAATAACGATAATTCTGTATGATGGAGCTTTTTTAGCGCCTAATCTTTTTAATCTGATTTTTAACATTTTGTTTTTCCTTCTTATTGTTGTTTTACATTTGTCAGAAACCAACCGCCGCTTGCTGATTTCCTAGAGTCAGGCTAAGAGGAATTGCCTTCTCCAAGTTTAATAAAATCACAAAAAAAACTAATAATCAAGCCTGTTATGACAAATATGTAAAGAATTTGTCTTATTTGTTGTTATTCATTATAATAGAGATAATGAATGATATAGATACTTCAAAATTAGAATATATAAAATCACAAGTTCATCAAAAACTTGAAGAAACTGAACTTTTTCGCTATAAAGGGACGGTTTCAAAACTTTTAGGTTTGACTGTTGAGGTTAAGTTGCCTGGGCTAAAAATTGGTGATTTATGTTACATTGAAACAAATACAGGAGAGCAAAAACCTGCTGAAGTTGTTGCATTTAAAGGTGAAGTTGCACAATTACTTTTGCTTTTGGACGGTATTGGTATTGGACAAGGAAGTTTGGTTACATCTACAGGAAAACCAATTATTATACCAGTTGGTGATTTTTTACTAGGAAGATTGATTGACCCAATGGGGCAACCTTTGGATGGGCGCCCATTAGATACAACAGGAGCGCAATGGCGTTCTATTGAAGGTCCTCCGCCAGGACCATTTGAAAGACCAATTATTACGGAAATGTTTTCTACAGGGGTTCGAGCGATTGATTCTTGTATGACAATGGGTTGTGGTCAGCGTTTAGGATTATTTGCAGGTTCTGGGGTTGGTAAAAGTACGTTATTGGGTATGATTGCAAGAAATTCTGATGCAGATGTTAACGTTGTTGCACTAATCGGAGAACGTGGCAGAGAGGTTAAGGAATTTATTGAAGATTCTCTTGGCGAGGAAGGTATGAAAAAATCAGTTTTGGTTTGTTCAACAGGAGATAAGCCGCCATTGATCCGTCAAAAAGCGTTACTTGCGGCAACTGCAGTTTGTGAATATTTCAGAGATCAGGGCAAAAAAGTTTTCTTGATGACAGATACCGTAACTCGTTGTGCTATGGCTGGTCGTGAAGTTGGTCTTGCAACAGGTGAACCTCCTACAATGAAAGGTTATCCACCATCTATTTTCTCTTGGCTTCAAAAGGTTCTTGAACGTGCAGGTAACAGTCCTAAAGGTTCAATTACAGCTCTTTATACTGTATTGATGGAAGGTGACGATATTTCAGACCCTATCGTTGACATTGTGCGTGGGATTGTTGACGGTCACATTTTCTTGTCAAGAAAAGTTGCAGAAATGAACCATTATCCGGCGATTGACGTCTTGGGTAGTATTTCGAGGTTGATGTCTGCAATTGCAACTCCTGAGCATAAAGAAGCAGCTAGTAAAATGAGAAAAATTATGGCAATGCATAGAGAAAACAAGGACTTGATTGATGTTGGTATGTATCAACCAGGTTCTAATCCTAAACTGGATATTGCAATCGAAATGATGCCTCAGGTTAATGCTTTTTTACAACAAAGAACATCTGATAGTGTAACAATGGAAAATACTATTAATACGCTTGTTAATATGATGCGTGGTGTTGATATTTAATTTCTTGCCAAATATTGAAAAAGATGGTAGGATGAAGAAGGCACTAAGATACTAAGGCAGTAAGGCACTAAGAATTTACAAATAAAAGAACTTAGTATCCTAGTAACTTATAAAAAAGGAACAAAATGCTTAAAACCCAAGTAAAAACTTCAATAACTTACTTACATACAAACTCCCTAAGCACCTTAGGGGGGGGGTAGAAACGCTCTCGTAGTCTGGGTTTTGGGCATATCTGCCGTTGAATGGTTGAATAGTTTAAAGATTGAAAGGTTGTTAACAAGAATTAGATCTTGTACAACCTTGTTTTGTTATGTGAAAAACAAATTTCAAGGAAAAAGTCCTCCCTTTTTAGGGAGGATTTAGGTGGGTGCTTATCAATAATAAAAGCTCACCCACCCCCAACCCCTCCCTAGCGAGGGAGGGGAGTACAGCTCAGTAATAAAAAAATAGTAGTACATATAAAAAAATGAAAGGAAAAAAGTTATGAAAAAAACTGTAAAAAACTTGATCACTTGGTCACCTAGTCACTTGATCACTTCACAAAAATCTGCCTTTACTTTGGCAGAGGTTCTAATCACCCTAGCAATTATCGGCGTAGTTGCTGCAATGACTATCCCAACATTAGTTGCAAATTATCAACAAAAATCTTGGGATACTGCATCTAGTGTTTTCAACAGAAGACTTGGTGAAGCATTGGCTATGATGAATACTACTTCATCTCTTGCTGGATATTCAACTACTGCTGATTTTGTTGAAGAATTATCTAAACACATTAAAATTGTTAAAACTTGTTCTAGTGACAAATTAACAGATTGTTTTACATCTGAAATTTTAACTACTGCAGATCCTGTTGAAACTAAAAATTTAACTGCGTCTAGAAATCTTTATTCAACAACAGATTATGGCACTGAAACAATTGGTGTAATGTTTGCAGATGGCGTAAGTGCATTAATCGCTTACAACAAAAACGCAACAGAAGATCCATATTCAAACACTGTAGTAAGATTTTCAGGTGGAAAAGATAGCGTAGCAATGGGTACTGATGCAATATCAATCCTATACGACGTAAACGGTCTAAAAACACCAAACCAAATGGATACTGGTAAGGATATCAGAGGACTTAATATTTTAATTGAAACAGATTCTGACATAAAATTACTAGGATCATACGATTTAGAAGGTGCTAAAGCAGCCTGCGAAGGTATAGGAATGAGGCTCCCAACAATAGAAGAACTGGAAACAATGTACGAAGCAGGAGAACCCAAACTCGTAAATGGTGATGACTTTTTTTGGTCTTCTACTGAAGAACTTGGTGATCCTTACGCATTTGATCCTTATAACAGCATGTCATCAAGCTTTAGTGGATCTGAACTATTTTACACATTGTGCATAAAATAGTTAGTAAGCTATACTTGATAAAATATATAAATATCGGAGTCTATTTTTAGGCTCCGATTTTGTTTTTGAATTTATTTTTTTATGTTAAAATAATTCTCGCAAAGGAGAATTATGCACTTACCTGAAAATTGTGGATTAGCTCTTATATTAACTCTTATTGCAGGTTTAGCGACTGCAATCGGTGCTGGGCTTGCGTTTATTGTTAAAAGAAATAATATGCAGGCGCTATCTGTTGGTTTGGGTTTTTCTGCTGGTGTTATGATTTTTCTTTCGTTCAATGAAATTATTCCAGAGGCTGAGCATTTGCTTCAACCGTTTTTCCCAAACGATTTTCATTGGATTGTGTATGCAGGGTTCATTTTTGGTATTATTGTTGCAATTCTAATTGACTTTTTTATCCCTGATCACATTGATATGGATGAACTTAAGGATCCTGATGCTCCGTGTTTGCATAGACATAAATTAAAAAGAGCAGGTTTGTTTACGGCTATTGCAATTTGTGTTCATAACTTCCCTGAAGGTATTGCAACATTTTTAACTGCAACTCAAGATGTGGCATTGGGTGTTTCCGTTGCGTTGGCTATTGCAATTCACAATATACCAGAAGGTATTGCAGTTGCTCTGCCTGTTTATCATGTAACTGGTAAAAAACGTTATGCTATGCTTTATGCTGCGTTATCAGGTTTATCTGAACCTGTTGGAGCTTTAGTTGGATTGTTTATATTTAGCTTCTTATTACCTCAAATGTTAATAGGTGCCATTATGGCTGCAGTCGCTGGAATTATGATTTATCTTGCTTTTGATACTTTATTGCCTTTAGCAAAAGAATATGGTGATTGGCACTTGTCTTTGACTGGTATTATTTCAGGTATTCTGTTTATTTGGTTTGGTTTGATAATTATTGGCTAAAAAGCATGCCTTTTTTAAAAAGATTTTTTTGTTTTGTTGTAGGATTTTACCGTAAAATCAGCGTTATATCGGCATGGGCTAAAGCATTACTCTGCAAGGGATTAAGCCATATTTGGCATCCGTAAAATTACGTAGGTATTTTTACTTAAGTAGAAATACGGAATTGTTTTTTATTCAAAAACAGTTATACTAAGAATATACAGAACGGTTAAGGCTCACACCCTAGATGGTAAAGCTGTTTGCCGATTCACAGAAAGGGAATACTATGGGGTATATTCACTGCTGTGGAAGTCTGAGAAAAACAAAAAGTTTCAGACTCTCTCCTCAGGGGATTTTTGTGCTGTGTGAATTGGATTATTTAAAAAAATGTCCTGTTTGCGGACATACGGTGGTCCAAATTACAAGAATTGATAAAGATAATAAAATTTCTACAATTAGAAAAACCAATGAAAAAGCAAGAAATCTTTTTGCAAAGGTTAAAGATAAAATTTTATACGCAGAAGTAAACGAAAACTATTTGGTGAAACAGTATGGGAAATTCTATCTGTATTACAACGAATACGGTGTAAAGAAAAAGTGTTATTCAAATCTTAAAAACTTAAAACTTGGTCTTAGAACTCTTATATAATCCTTCAATTATTTACTCTTGGGAGGGATTACCCCTCCCTATTTATTTAAAGGAAATATTATTAAAGTAAATAAAAATTATTGGTATAAAATTGAGAAACCAGAAATATCAGAAGGAATTAAGATGAAACTAACACCAAGGGAACGTGAAGTTATAACTTTGGTCGCAGAGGGGTTCGCCGATAAAGAAATCGCAAATCGGCTTAATATGTCCCCAAGAACTGTTCAAACACATTTGAATACTGTGATTAACAAGTTATCAGCTCGTAATAGGACCAATGCGGCAGCATTGTTTATAAAGAAAAAATTTCAAAGAAAAAAAATATGAAGAAAATTGTTATCCATTGGACTGCAGGTGGTTACTATCCAAGCGACTACGACAAAAAATATTATCATTATTTAATTGACAAAGATGGTGTTGTGCATGATGGTGTATTTAAACCTGAAAACAACTTAAAATGTGTAAAAAATAACTATGCAATGCACACAGGTGGTGGTAATACAGGTGCTATAGGTGTTGCAATGTGTGGAATGTTTGGGTTTAAAAATCGTCAATTGGTTGGGAATTATTCAATAACTCCAAAGCAATTTGAAGCAACAATGAATTTTTGTGCGGAGTTATCCAAAAAATATAAAATAGAAATTACTCCCAATAATGTGATGACGCATTATGAGTTTGGGCAAAAACATCCACAGACTACAAGTGCAGGGAAAATAGATATAGTTTATTTGCCTCCGTATCCTTGGGTAGCACAAAATGATATAGGTGCTTTTATTCGAGCAAAGATTAAATGGTACAAGTTAAAAGGAGAATAAAACCGTGGAAATCGCTTATTATGATCTTTCTGGTGGTATCAACCAAGCCTCAACAAAAACCGAACTAGGTTTGAATACAAAAAGGGTTTATTGGGCAGATTCCGAAAATGTAGAAATTTTGCAAAACAAAGGTATATGCAAACAAAAAGGTAATACTTTATTTTTGCAATTGCCTGAAGCTGAAAAAATAACTGGTTTGCATGAATTATTTGTTGACAATAGTTACAGATTGGTGATAACAACTTATAGTGGCAAAATATATGTGTATGATGATTTAACTAAAAATCTTTCAAAGGTTGATAAATTATTATCAGGAGTTGAACCAGTATTTACCAATTTTTTAAGAGGAACGGTAATAGCTTCAGAAGCTGATTCTCCATTTTATTTAGATTTGGATTTTAATATTAAAGATTGTAATTTAAAAGACAATGACGAAGTTCCTATATTAGTAAACAGTATTGCAACATTTAGAGGTCGAGTATGGTTTGCATCAGGTTCAACCATTTATTACTCAGCTTTGGGAACTTTTGATGATTTCAAGACAGATAATGATGCTGGTTATATAAGCGATTTTCATACAGATACATCAGGTATTATTGCAATTAAGCCATACAAAGATTATTTGGCAATTTACAAACAAAATGCAGTATATTTGCTTAGTGGTACAAGTCCTGGTGATTTTGCAATTGTACCTTTTGCTAGTAAGGGGTGTATAGCGAAAAATTCGATAGTGAATGTAGAGAATAAACAATATTTTTTAAGTAATGGTATTTTTGCATTGGAGCAGGTTGGCGAATTAAATCAAATTCAACTTGGTTCGGAAATATCTCAAAAAATAAAATCAGAGTTGGAAAAATTTATTCCTGCTGATTTAGAAAAAAGTTTTTGTGTTCATTATGAAAATAAGAGTCAGATATGGTTTTTCTTTCCTTATGCAACGGAAGAAAATTATCATACTATTTGGATAAATGATTATCTTAACAAGGCTTGGTATAAAAGAATTATTCCACAAAGTATAACTACTTCGTGTATTTTTAAACATGAAATTCTTACGGCGGATAAAGATGGGAATATATATAAAGAAGACTATGGGACAACGTTTGATGGTATTCCAATAGAATTCATGTGGAAGTCACCATTTTTTGCGGTAGGACAAGCTCATCATAGAAAAGTGATAGAGGAATTCTATTTTGTTCTTGATGAAGCATATGATAATAATTTCGATTTTCTTGTCTATAAAGATTATGATAGTCAAACTCCTGATGATATAGAAAAAATCTATTCAGTACATTTTGATCAAATGATTTGGGCAGATGAAAGTACAAATGATAAATTACCTTGTCATTGGGCTTTGGATGAGGAAAATATTCCTGTTTGGACAATAAACAGAAATGCTTTAGAAAAAGCTGAGATTTCAGAATCTAATTATTCAATTCAACTGTGCATTAAAGGGAATTCTATTGATCAATCCTGTGGCATTATAGGATTGCAATTTAGAGAAGTTTATAACGACGATTAGCACCACTCAAATAGTATATACATATTAAAACAGAAAGGGAAAAACAATGTCAGAAACAACAGACACTTTTACAACTTCTTATGGCGCATTCATTCCAGAGGTGTGGAGCCAAAAATTGAACACAATGCTTGAAAAAGATTGTGTGATGCTTCAATGTGTTAACAGAAATTATGAAGGCGAAATTAAAAATCAGGGTGATAAGGTTAAAATTATTACTCCAGCAGAAGTTTCTATTTCAACATTAGGATCAAGTAACATTACTTATGATGCTCTAGAGCCGACTGCAACAAGTCTTGTAATTGATCAGAAAAAATTCTTTGCATTTAAAATTGATGATGTAGCTCAAGTTCAGGCTAATACTGATATTATGGAAGCTCATTTAAAAAATGCTAAAAAAGCAATCGAAGAAGTGCAAGATTCGTATTTATTGGCTCAACAGGCTTATGCTTCAGCAGAAAATATCGTAGGTTCGGAAGATTCTCCGATTGTGTTAAACAAAACAACAATCTATGAGCAATTTGTTAATTTGGCACTTTGTTTAAAAAATTCAGATGCAGTATCTGCGGACAAACGTCCTTGGGTAGTTATTAACCCTAAAATTGAATCATATTTGTTGCAAAGCACAGAATTTATTAATGCACATAATGTTGCAGATGAAACATTAAGAGAAGGTGCTATTGGTAGAATTGCAGGCATGGATGTTCTTGTTAGTACAAACTTGACTGCTGTTGATAACAAATTCTATGTTTTAGCTGGTACAAATGATGCGATTACGTTCGCTTCTCAATTAGCAAAAATCGAAAGCCTAAGAGATAAAGATAGTTTCTCTGATTTGGTTAGAGGTTTGTATCTGTATGGTGCAAAAACTGTACAACCAAAAGCATTGGCTAAAATGATTGTTAGTGCGGCATAACCCCATATTCGGCTGTACCTTATAGGTACAGCCACTTTATAAGGAGAACAAAATGTTTAAAAATTTGAAAGCAAAAATTAGAGAAATTGCAATTTCTGCGGTGCGACTTGCTGAAGAAACTCTTGGAAGTAACAAAGGCAAAGAAAAAAAAGCTCTGGCAATTGAATATATTGTTTCGCATCTTCCTATAGTAGCCCCTTTGCAAAAGTTGATAGCAATGTTGTTATCAAGTTTTATAGATGATGCCGTAGAATTTGCGGTGCATTATATGAATGAAGGAGGCTTTAATGGAACCAACAAATAATTTAGACAAATTTTCATCTTCTGCCGATCAACAATTATTTGGAAATAATGATAATTCACGAAATGGCTCGAAAATAGATGATCTTGTTTCGTATGATGTATTAAACTCACAACAAGGGCGATATTGTATGAGTGAATTGGCTAAAGATACTATCGAAAAAATTATTCAAGAACAAATTTTACCGACATTTCGTGTTAATTCACCTTCGGCAATAGAAGAATTCTCAAAAGAAAAACCTGATTTCTTCAACTCAGAAGGGCGAAAAGACGTTTTGAATTATCTGCAAAATTCAAATTTTATTGTTGATAAAGATGAAATGAATAGAATCTCTCAAATGGTGGAAAAACTTGAACAATGTGCCATTGACAGATATCTACAACAACAGGCTTACGAAAAAAATTTAAGTAATGAAAATGAGCTTGCAAAGAGGAAGTTAACAGCTAATGCTCAAAATAATTCTTCTTTCGGTGTGAATAAAAGTGGAATTTTTACTCGTGAGCAAATTGGCAGAATGAGTGGTGCAGAATTTACCAAAAATGAACCTCTTATTATGGAACAACTTAGAAAAGGGCTTATAAAGTAAATTCTATTCTGTATTGTGGGCGACATTGGTCGCCTGCGATATGGAAGAAAAGGAGAATAAATGAATTATCTAGAATTAATTAACAAATGTTTAGTGGAATTGAATTATAAACAAGTGAATGCGTTTAGTGAGCTTGTGAAAAATGATCACAAAAAAATAAAAAATATTATAAATCTTATAAATACTGAAGTTTGTAGATTTGATAAATGGAATTTTTTATTAAAGAAAAAGGAGTTAATTTTGCCTAAAAATACAGGAGAATTGAAAAATACAATTCCAGGCAGAATAACTTTATTATTGATTGACGGTGTAAAATATGACTATACTGAGGATTTTAAAAGTTTTTTAACAAATTCTCAAGCGCCTAATACGTATTCAGAATTTAATGATAAATTCTTGTTCCCAATATTTAACGAAAATAAAACGATTGAAGTCGTGTATTACACAGAAAACAATGCTATAGATATTGATGGGAATGAAAAACTGTTTTTAACAAATGAGGAAGATGCTTCACTAATTCCAGATCCTTTTGCTGAACCTATATTAGTGTATGGAGCATGTATGAGATTAAAAGCTAGTCCTCAGCATGTAAAGTTTAGTTATTGGATGAGTATGTATAAAGATGCTCTTGCAAATTTACGTTCTAAAAACTGCGTGAGTATTGATAATACTCCAATTATTAAACTCTTTAGAAATTAAGGGCAAAAAAAACAGGAGTTGAACCCCCTGTTAAGATTTACACTAGCCGAAATATAAATAGCATGACTATTATACAATTTTTTTTCAAAAAACACAAATTATACTAAGAAATGTAAAAATGAAACAAATAACACAACAACAAAAAAAGTTCGTAGCAGAGTATATAAAGTGCCTTGACGGTGAGGTTTCAGCCAAAAAGGCAGGTTACAAATCTAAGGATTTGAAAGAAATTGCAAATAATCTTTTATCTAAAGATTTCGTAATAAATGAAATAAAACTTCAACTTAAAAAACAAATATCTTCTCTTTGTGTCAATAAAGGATATGTAATTCAAAAATTACTACAAATCGCAGAATTTTCTCTGGAAGAAGAAGATGTTTTGGATAAAGAAGGTTTTCCAACGGGCAAAAGGAAACTCAGAGATACTTCGGCAGGATTAAAAGCACTGGAAAGTCTTTGCAAATATTTGGGATTTCAAAAAGAAGAAGACGATTACAAAGAAGCTAAAATAATCACAATTTCAAACTTAGATGATAGCAAAATATAGAAAGGATAATTATGAAAGATATGGAACAAGTATTGCTTAGCAATGCTTCACTTGATGAACTTATAAAGATGAAAATAGAGGAAGAATTTAGAAAAGATTCTACACGTAAAACGACAAAAGTAGCTAAGAAAAGTATATTGGATCTGAAAGATGTTCCACACGAATTAATCTTCAGCAAGAATTCTGTTTTTAGAGTTTATAATCGAACTAACAAAACAGAATCTTTAATTAATGGAATTCAAGCTGATGCTATGATTGGAATTCAATCAGGCATTAGAGAAAAGTTTTTGTCAGGAGAGTTGACTGCTTTTTCTACAGATGATGCTTATGTAAAATTTGAAAAAGTCGTTGTGTAATGTGTAAATTTGTAAGATTTAAACCAGAATATTTGGATTTTGTTAGTTGTCTTTATAACAAATTTAAAAAATATTTGGAAGATGACTACAATGAAGATACCTTAGCCGGTTTGATAGAACGAACAGAACCTTTCTTTTGGGTAATACTCTCCGACACATCCCCTGCCGGCTTTGTGTATCTTGAAAACTTAATTGGTAGTAGTCAAAGGCTTCATAGTGCTGAAGTTACTACTTGTATTCACCCTGGATATTGGGGAAGTTTTTCCAGTTATTGTGCCAAAATTTTCTTTAAAAAGTGTTTTGATGAATTTGGTTTTCAAAAAATCAAGGCATTAGTGTATCCACAAAATCACAGGGTTAAAACTTTATTGAAAAATAGTGGTTTTACAAAGGAAGCAGAACTTGTTTCAGAAACCATGCGTGAGGGGAAATTGCAAAATATTGAAGTATATTCATTGTTTAGAAATTATTATGAGGTAAATGAAAATGAAATTTGAAACAGAAGATTTAACAAAAAAAATTAAACAGGAAGAAGAACATTCATTAGCTGTGGCTATTGTTGGGAAATATGACAAATTTGAAGAAAGCAGAAACCAACAATTACAAGATATAAAATCCGTACGAAATGCTATTTATGAAGCAACTATACCAAGTGTGAATGCTTGGGGTAGTAAGATGCAATTGCCTGAAATTTATGAATTGGCTCAAACCCTAAAATCTCATTTGGTGCAAAACTTGTATTCACATCCTGAAGCCATGTTTGATGTTTCAGGTACAAATCCGCAAACACAGGCTTATGCAAACAGGCAGAAAGCAATGTTAGTTAATACATTTGAAAGAATGAAACTTGAAGATGAGTTTGAAAAAATTATAGATAGTATTGTTGAAACTGGTGAAACAACTCTTTTCATTGGTTGGGAAACAAAGGTTAAGCAAACTCGTCGTGCGCAAACTTTAGATGAACAAATTTTAAATCCAACAGAACAAGGTTTTGTAGTAGAAGAAAAAATTGTTTACGATAATGCAAAAATTAAGCACATCAAATCGGAAGATTTTGTATTTGATAAAACAAATGCCGATAAATGGGATAATTGTGCGAAGATTTATAGAACTTATTCAACTTTGGATGAAATAGTTTCTGATAAAGCAAATAATTTATTGACAGATGAAAAGCTGGAAATATTGAAAGGAGTGGTGGCAAATAAAAAGAATAAACAAGATGACAGAGCTATTGATGGGAAAAAATTGGAGATTTTGGAATATTGGGGGGATGTTGAATTATCAGATGGTACAGTTTTGAAAAACTGGCTTGTTGTAGTAGGAGCTAGAAAAGAAATAATTCGTTTTGAGCCAAATCCTTTTGTTATAAATCCATTTATTCATGCGAATATAATTGAGTGTCCAACTACAGGCAGAGGGATTTCACCACTTAGAGTTGCATTGATTTTGAATAATATTTCATCAACAATTTTGAATAAACAAATTGATGCTTTAGCGTTAATGATGAATCCACCATATTTAGCACCAAAAGGTTGTTTTAAAGGTGAACAAGATGTCAGACCTGGTAAAATTATAGAATATGATGCAGCATTGATGCCAAATCAGCCAACACCTTTGAGTTTTGATAAAGCAATGCAAGGTTGGGACTTTTTGAATTACTTTAAAGGGACAATTGAAAGTGCAACAGGTATTTTCAAGAATATGGCAGGAAATATTCAATCTGCTGAGCGTACGGCTACTGAATTAAATTATTCAGTAAACGGTCAGGAGGCTAGATTAAATATGATGTTGGATGCAGTTAATAGGAAAGTCATTGTACCTATGGTTGAAAAGACCGCAGAAATTATTGCAAATTTTAAACTCGGTCGTGAGGTTATTGGTTTGAATGATCATGGCAAATCTATGTTTTTAGAGATTGACGATAATATCCGAAATGCTAATTATATCTACCGTTATGGTGACAGAAAAGCTACTTTTGAACGCAAAGCAAAACTAAAAGAATTGTTTGAGGTGGTAAAATCTTTTGCTCAAGTCCCAGAAGTTGAAGAAAAAATCGACTGGATGGAATGTTTTAAATTTGCGTTGGAGCAATACGGAATAGAAAATTCTAATAATTTTTTGGTTGAGAAGTAGTTAATATGACATATCAATTATTAAGAGCTCAACGTGAATTTTTAGAGATACCTCATAAATACACTCTTGATGTAGCTGTATATCAAGGTGGTTATGGTTCTGGTAAAACTTTTGCCGGTTCTCTTTTGGGCATTCTTTTATGCTTGAAGTTTCCTGGGATTCGAGGATTAGTTGGTGCTCAAACTTACACGCTTGTCAGGGATACGACATTACAAACTTATTTTGAACATTTGGATAATATGGGTTTTGTTGATGGTGTGGATTATGATTGGTCAAGCACTTTGCAAAAACTTACTTTTAAAAATGGATCAGAAATTCTTTTTAGACATTTTGATGAACCGAATAAATTAAAGTCTTTAAATCTTGGATTCGTTGAGATAGAAGAAATGTCGGATATCCCTTATGATACGTTTAAGATGCTTTTGGGACGTATGAGGCAAAAGACAAGAAAATGTTGGAAAAATTTTACCTACAGAATTTTTGGTCATACAAATCCTGAGATGCAAAGAGGTTGGGTTTACAAAACTTTTATGGAAAATCCACCACCTAACTATAGGTTGATTACTGCACCAACTACACAAAATATCTTTTTGCCTGAAGGGTTTTGTGATGAGCTTAAAAAACTTTATGACGAAGAATATTATAACATTTTTGTTCTTGCGCAAAACGGTGATTATAACAATGGTTTGGTCATCAAAGATTTTACGGATTCAAACATAAAAGATATTGCGTATCAGCCAGAAATGGATTTGCACATAAGTTGTGACTTTAACGTAGATCCTATGTGTTGGGTTTTGGCTCACAAGACAGATGACAAAGTTTTTTATTTTGATGAAATTGTATTAGAAAATACAACAACTGCAAAATCTTGTGAAGAGTTTTGTCACAGATATCCAAACCATAAAGGTAGAATTATAATCAATGGTGATGCTTCAGGAGATAACAGAAGTTGCACAAGTGAATACACAAATTACGTAATTATAAAGAAAAAATTGGCACAATTTGGTTATGATGCAGAAATTAAAATCAAGGCTTTTAATCCGCCGATAAAAAACAGGATTATGGCATTTAATGCTAAAGTAAAAAATGCAGATGGTGAAATTTGTATTTATGTAGATAAGAAATGTGAAAAGTTATTGTATAACATCTATAATTTGCGATACAGAGAAGGAAGTTCAAGAATTGATATTCCTACATATACGCAAATTAAACAAAGTAAAGAGTTGAAATTTTTGTCACATCCTATGGATGCTGCATCATATTTAGTGGATTTTTATTGGCCAATAACTTTATAAAGGAGATTTTATGGATAATTTATTATACTACTCTCCAATTTTAATTGCGGTAATGGTATTTTTAATTCAACAAAGAATAGTCGTGACTCCCGAACAATTGGAAAGAAAGCATCGTGAAATTTTAAAAGATGTTGAAGAAAAGTTTGTTACGTTGCATAGCTTCAATGATTTAAAAGAGCAATTTAGTGAGATGAAAGAAAAAATTGATAAAATTTATGACTGTATTATTGCAGTAAAATAAAATGTTAACATTTGTTACAGATGAGATAATTATTACTAAAGTTTGATGCTTTAAATGCCGATATACTACATGAAAGATTTTGTTACTAAGTAAACTGAAAGGAAAAGCAATGGGACTGGCGGCATCACAAGCAAGATTTTTAGCCATAACATCTCGAAAAGCTAATTGTGAATTCCGATCTATGGAAATAGCACAAGATAAACTTTCAGTTACTCGTGAATTGGCAGAAGTTTCACAGAATTATCAAAATGCCTTAAATCAAACAACATTGGTTTGGGATTTTGACGGTTCTGGTCAAAATATGTTTAATTTATCATATGATGTTTTAATGACGCCAACAACCTTGAACAACTTTACGCCTTATTTGATTACAAATAGAGCTGGTGCGGTTGTGTTAAATGGTCAAATGGCAAAAGCTGCAAAAAAAATTAGCACTGATGGTGACCCTAGTACTCCGTCAGAAGCTGGTTTTGCTGCATTTATGAAAGAATTAGGCAAAGCAGGTGTTGTACCAGAATCTGTAGCTCAAGATATTAGATTTGTTACTGATTATCATTATGCTTATAATACTGTAAATGATGAAGGTAAGACAGTAAAAGTTCCAATAGAAGAAACTAACCTTACACCAGAGCAAATTGCAGCGCAAAATGCTTATTTGGATACTGACTTTGTAAACGGTTACAATAAAAAAGCAGGTTGTGGTGCAGAACCATTGAATAAAAATGGTGCCTGCGCAGATAACGTACTTGGTTTGGCATATAAATTAGAACACTTAGATTTAGGTATAATTACAGATTATTTGAAAGATTGTGATGCAATTTATGTCAACGGTGCAAAGGCTAATGATTCACTAAAAGGGAAATTAACTTTAGACCAGATTTTAACAAATGAAGTTGTTGTGGTTCAAACATATCCAGATGGAGATCACAACTATCACGGTATTGCAGGTTTAGGTTTGAATGAGGATGATACTTCAGGTTTGTATTTAACTCTTGTTGATGCTTTAAAAGAACAATTGGTAACTGATGCAGTAACGGCAGAAGCGTTTATGGCAGCTGATATTGCAACTCGTGATCAATATAGAGATTATAAAGAGTTATCAGGTAAGAAAGAATCAGAAAGTAATGTTATAAATTCGTTAAAAACAACTTCTGATGAATATAACCAGATAATATACTATGAAAATGAAAAAGATAACTTCAACTCAGGTGCTGGTGTTAACTTGACTCATATGCTTGGTTATTTGTTAACCCAATTTGAAAACTGTTTGAATGGTTATGAAACTTATTTTGCAGGACCTACATATTCAGGATCATCTTTTGTAACTGAAGACCATGGTTATTCTTTTGTAATGCAAGATGAAAATGCTGTTACAAGTGATGTTATTTTGAAAGCAGATTTCTATATGCAATTGTACAACAATATATGCGCTAGTGGTTGGGCATCAAGTGATAAAATAGATGTTGATGAAGAATATCTTGAGCAGATGTTAAAAAATGGTAATTACTTTATAACTGCATTAAGTCAAGATGGTTATTACTATCAAGGTCGCTACAATGAAGGTGATTGTATCGTAGAAGTAAAAGACCATGATGCAATTGCTCAGGCAGAAGCTGAATTTACAACAATGAAAGCTAAATTAACATACAAAGAAGATAGATTAGATGTAGAAATGAAAAATATAGATGCTGAGATTTCTGCGTTGACAACCGAGTACGATTCTGTAAAAGGTTTAATCAGTAAAAACGTTGAAAAAATCTTCCAAATGTTTCAATAATAATTAGCGAATTGTTAATTCTTCCTTAAGAAATGCCAATTCTATTATGTTTATGGTACTATTTAAGCATAATAGAATTTGGAGAGGAAAGAATGTTAAGTTTGCTATTCAAGATGTTAGGCGATCCTAACGAGAAAAAAGTTAAACATATGATGGGTATTGTTGAGCATATCAATGCTTTAGAACCTCAATTTGAAGCAATGTCTGATGAAGAATTGAGAGCAAAAACGGACGAGTTTAAAGAAATTTTGGCAAAACGTCCAACGTCAAATGATTTTAAGACTGATCGCCGTCTTGAAAAAGAAGCATTAGATAAAATTTTACCTGAAGCATTTGCGACTGTTCGTGAAGCTGGTAAACGTGTTTTGAATATGCGCCATTTTGATGTTCAACTTGTTGGTGGATATTTTTTGCATAATGGACATATTGCAGAAATGAGAACAGGTGAAGGTAAAACTCTTGTCGCAACGTTACCTGCATACTTAAATGCTCTGACTGGTAAAGGTGTTCACGTTATTACGGTCAATGATTATTTGGCAAAACGTGACAGTGAATGGATGGGTAAAATTTATCGCTTTTTAGGGCTAACTGTTGGTGTTATTCTTTCAGGTGGCAGAAATGCTGAGGATTTTGCGCTAAAAAAAGCAGCCTATGAATGTGATATTACTTATGGTACAAATAATGAGTTTGGCTTTGACTATTTGCGTGATAATATGGCAGGCAGTCAAGAAATGCTTGTTCAAAGACCTTACAATTATGCAATTATTGACGAAGTTGATAGTATTTTAATTGACGAAGCAAGAACCCCTCTTATTATAAGCGGACGTTTAGAAAAATCAGCTGAAACTTATCAATTGATGGCAAAAATTGCTCCGCAAATGGAAAAAGTTACTGACTATGAAGTTGACGAAAAAAATAAGAATATTATTTTAACAGAAGCAGGTATTGATCACGCTCAAGAGCTTATTGGTGTTCAAGATTTGTTTGATATTAATACTCAGTATGCGCATCATTTATTGCAAGCATTAAAGGCAAAAGAATTATTTATTAAAGATACTGATTATGTAATAAAAGATGGCGAAGTAATGATTGTTGACGAGTTTACAGGACGTTTAATGGAAGGTCGTCGTTGGTCTGATGGGCTTCACCAAGCGGTTGAAGCAAAAGAAGGTGTACCAATTCAAGATGAAACACAAACTTTAGCAAGTATTACTTTCCAAAACTTATTTAGATTGTATCCAAAATTGTCTGGTATGACAGGTACTGCTATGACTGAAGAAGCAGAATTTGGTAAAATATATAATTTGGAAGTTACAACGATTCCAACTAACAAACCAGATATCAGAATAAATTATCCTGATGTGATTTACAAAAATGAACGTGCTAAATATAATGCAGTTGTTGAAGATATTATTCAGATGCACGAAATTGGCAGACCAGTTTTGGTTGGTACAATTAGTATTGAAAAATCAGAATATGTATCTCATTTATTAAAACAACGAGGAATTCCACACAATGTTTTGAATGCAAAACATCACGAAAGAGAAGCATATATTATTGCCCAAGCTGGTCGTGTTGGAGCTGTTACTATTGCAACTAACATGGCGGGGCGTGGTACGGATATTTTGTTAGGTGGTAATGCTGAGTTCTTGGCGAAAGAAAACCTGGATAATAAAGGAATTACTCCTGAGCATCCTAATTATGAACAAGAAAAAGAACAAGCTCTTGCTGAAGCTAGGGAATTAACAGAGGCTGAACATAAAAAAGTTGTTGAAGTTGGTGGACTTCACGTAATCGGTACTGAAAGGCATGAATCTCGTCGTATTGATAACCAATTGAGAGGTCGTGCGGCTCGTCAGGGTGACCCTGGTTCTACAAGATTCTTCTTGTCGTTAGAAGACAATTTGATGAGAATTTTTGGTGGTGATAAGATTACTGCCTTAATGAATATGCTTAATGTTGATGAAAATATGGCTATTGAATCTTCCTTGATTACAAACCAAATTCAGTCAGCTCAGAAAAAAGTAGAAACTTATCACTTTGATATAAGAAAAAGCGTACTTGAATATGATGACGTTATGAATATTCAACGTGAAAAATTCTATGCTCAGCGTAGAAAAGTTATTGCTGGTAAAAATTTAAACGAAGATCTTCAATATATGATTGAGCGAGAAGTAGATAGAATTTTAAGAAGCTATATTGCTCCTGATATGCACGTTGAAGATTATATATATGAAGATTTGGTTACTATGATCAAAGAACTTCATTCTTATATCCCTCAATTATCTCATTTTGAAGTGTCTGATATTCAAAATATGAGATTTGAACCTATGTATGAAAAAGTGAAAGATTTTGCGCTTCAGGCGTATAGAGATCACGAATCTGAAATTATCAAATTTTATAATAATATAATTTCGCAATATGATCCAAATTATATTCCGCAAGAGGCTTTTGCGTCAGAAAATGTGGTGAGAGATCTTGAAAAAGACATTTTGTTACGTGTAGTTGATAACAAATGGATAGATCATCTTCACAATATCGATATGTTAAGAGAAGGTATCGGACTTAGAGCTTATGGACAAAAAGATCCGTTGATTGAATATAAACGTGAAGCATATGATTTATTCAATAATATGATGTTTGAAATTCAAAAAGATACGGTTAGACACTTGTTCAGAACAAAATTTGGTGTCCAGATCGTAAATCGACCTCAAGAACAAGAAGAAGCATAAACTAAAAAGAGAAGCATATAGCTTCTCTTTTTTTATTTCGTGGTAAAATTTTTCTATGAAAGAATTTGATTTTTATGTAGTTCCTACACCTATTGGGAATTTAGGTGATATAACAAACAGAGCAATTGAAGTTTTAAAATTGGTTGATATTATTGCGTGTGAAGATGTGCGAGTTACTCAAAAACTTCTTAATCACTTTGATATTCCTACTAAATGTATTTCTTATCATAAATTTAACGAAAAAGAGCGTATAAATTTATTTTTGAATTACTTGAATGAGGGTAAAAAAATAGCACTTGTGTCAGATGCAGGAACCCCCTTAATTTGTGATCCTGGTGCAGTTATTGTGGAAGAATTAAGGAAAAACGATATAAAAATCACATCATTACCAGGAGCAAATGCTGTTGTAACTTTTCTTTCTCAATTGTCGAGAGAAGATGAAGAATTTACGTTTGTAGGATTCTTACCTAAAACTGAAGTGCAAATAAAGGAATTGTTTGAACAACATAAATTCTCTGATACTGTTTTTTATGATTCTCCAAACAGAATTATGAAAACGTTGGAAAATATACAACAAATTCGTCCAAATGCAAAAGTTGCAATCGGCAGAGAGTTGACAAAACTTTTTGAAGAAGTGATTGTTGATGAAATCTCGGTTGTTATCGAACATTTTAAAAAGAATATTTTAAAAGGTGAAATTGTTGGAATGATATATCGAGAAAATGTTAAAAATTGTGACATTAATTTGGATGAAAAAATAAAAATTCTAAAGAATAAAAATTTTAAAGCAAAAGAAATTGCGGTCATTATATCCGAACTATACGGCGTTAACAAAAATGATGTTTATAAGCGAGTACTAGAGGTATAATTTACCCCATGCAAATGAATGATTTTTATTTGTCTTTTCTATATTTTGTGGTATAATTTTGGTGAGGATAGATAAGAAGTTTTAAGGGATTGCAATTCTTGATTTTATATAAAAAGTTTTATAAATCTATAATAACCCTATTTTTGATGTTGGCATTTCCTCTAAATGCTTTAGCAATAGGGGATTTGTGGGGCGATAAAAGTATTGACCCTGATGTTAAAGATTCATTAGAAATGGCGCAACCTAAGGAATTACATGCAAATTCTGATGTTGAACAAGCTGCAGCAAAAGAAGAAAAAATTATAAAAGAAATTGAATTATATGGCGTGAATGCACTTGATCCGGTTGATATTTTACAAAAAATGGTTTTGCAAAAGGGTTCTGCCTATAAAAGAGATATTGTACAAACAGATTTAAAAGCGATATATCAATTAGGGTATTTTTCTGAAAATATGAAGGCTATTCCTGTTAACAATCCTGATGGAACTGTTACTTTAAAAATCATTTTAGAAGAAAACTTGCCAGTAAAAGATTTCACGATTGAAGGCAACACAGTTGTTTCAACCGAAGAAATTTTAAATTGCTTACTACCAATGAAAGGTAAGCCTCAAAATGTTGCACAAATTAACCAAGCAATATATGATATCCAAGATATTTATGCGACCAAAGGTTATATTTTATCTCGTGTGGATTCAGTAACAGATGACCCAGATGGTACTATTAACGTAAGTCTTAAAGAGGGCAAAATTAATAAAATAATGATTCAAGGTAATGAAAAAACAAAAGATTATGTTATTGAACGTAATGTTTTGACAGAGCCTGGTATGATTTATAATGAAAATGTTTTAAAAGAAGATATAATTCGATTGTATGCAACACAAGCATTCAAAGATGTTACAAGAGAAATTGAACCGACTGAAGATGATCCTGATATGTATGATGTGACAATCAGAGTTGAAGAACAAAGAACAGCAAGCGTTTCAGTAGGTGGTGGTATTGATACTGTAACTGGTGTTTTTGGTTCCTTGGGTATAGCTGATAACAACTTTAGAGGTCGTAACCAAAGACTTGCATTGAACGGCTTGGTTGGTACAGGTGTTATGTTAAATGATGCATCTGTTAAAGATCATATGAATATTCAGGCCGAATTGAGTTTCTTTGAACCATATTTTTTCAATGCAGATAATTCTTTGATGTCTAAAATTTTCTTCAGAGATTTTGGTAGCTACCAAGTTCCTTTGGCGATTGAGCGTCGTTTAGGAGCAGAAGTTACGGTTGCTCACAGATTAAAAAAGAACAAACGTGCTAATGCAACATTCTCATTGGGCGTAGAAAATGTTGATGTTAAAGAAGGAGATTTCAATAGAATATCAAGCATGTATAACAGATATAATATTCCTATCAGCAGACGTGCAGAACAATTAGAAGGCGGTTTATTTATGTCTTTAAGTCCTGCATTGATATATGACACAAGGGATTCAGCAACTGTTACAAGACATGGTACTTTGGCTAGCGTGAGATTTACGGAAGAAATCGGTTTGGATGGTTTTGATAAAACTCACGGTAAGTTATCAGGTATGATTAAGCAATATATTCCTATTGCGAAAAAATCTTCTTTATCTTTCACAGCTAAAGCTGGTGGTAAAATTCACGGAGATAATATGCCAGAAGTTATGGCTTACCGTTTAGGTGGACCTTACACAATTAGAGGTTTCAAAATGAGTGGTGTAGGTACTGGTAACGCTTTTGTAATGGGTTCTGCTGAATTTGCAACGCCAATTCCGTTTGTTGATAGAACAAGAATTAAATTTCTTAATAACATAAGATTAACTGCGTTTGTTGATGCAGGTAAAGTTTTTGATTCTACAATATCAGATACTTTGTATGACAGACCATCTTACGCAGTTACTGCCGGTGTAGGTTTGAAACTATATGTGCCAGGTATGGGACCATTGTCTATCGATTATGGTATCCCACTCACAAATCCTGGACGTAACGGATCAGATCACGGCTACTTTACTTTTGGTGTAGGCGATATAATGTATTAATAAGGAGGATTACTCAGATGAAAAATTTTAAAATGACAATGTTAACTGCTACATTAGCTATTTTTGCAGCGTTATCATTAAAAGCTGATGCCGCAGGTGTTGGTTTTATTAATTATCAAAAAGTTCAAGAAAACTATTCTTTTGCAGTTCAAGCGGTGAAAGAAGTGGATTCTAAAGGTTTGGAACTTCAACAATATATGGTTGATAAAGAAAAACAATACAAATCTTTGGATACTCCATTGAAAAAGAAAAATTTTGAAGATATGACTGCTCGTGAATTTAAAGCAAAAGAAGAAGCATATATCAAATTAAAAATGGCTAAAGAAGAACAAATCTACAATAAAATTCAAGCAGCTACAAAAGATGTAATGGTTGATCAAAAACTTGATGCTATTTTAGATTACAGAGTAATTTTTGTTGGAGGTTTGGACATTACAGATTTAGTAATTCAAAAACTTAAAAACGGTAAATATTAAGGAGAAGTTATGAAATATTCTGCAGATGGAACACAATATCATATTGGTTTAAAAGAAGGGGATGTTGGTAAATACGTTCTTTTGCCTGGAGATCCTAAACGTTGTGCGAAAATCGCTGAATATTTTGATGACGCCAAATTGGTTGCAGATCGCAGAGAATATGTCACTTATACCGGTTATTTGAATGGTGAAAAAGTTAGTGTCACATCAACTGGTATAGGTGGAGCATCTGCGGCTATTGCAATGGAAGAACTTGTAAAAGTCGGTGCAACTACATTTATTAGAGTTGGCACTTGTGGTGGTATTGATATTAATGTAAAAGGTGGCGATATTGTAATTGCGACAGGTGCAATTAGAATGGAAGGAACAAGTAAAGAATACGCACCTATTGAATTTCCTGCAGTTGCAGATTTTGAAATTGCAAATTCTCTTGTGGAAGCATCAAAACATTTAGGATACACATATCACACAGGAGTTGTTCAGTGCAAAGATTCATTCTATGGTCAACACGATCCTGATAGAATGCCTGTAAGTTATGAATTAACAAACAAATGGGAGGCTTGGAAACGTTTAGGTTGTCTGGCTTCAGAAATGGAATCAGCTGCTTTGTTTGTTGTTTCAAACTTTTTAAGAGTAAGAACAGGCTCAGTGTTTTTGGCGGTGGCTAATCAGGAACGTGAAAAAATGAATTTGGAAAATCCAATAGTTCATGATACAGATAGTGCGATAAAAACGGCAATTGAAGCTATAAAAATTCTTATTTCCAACGATAAAAAATAAGGAGCGAAAATATGTATAATAAAAACAGAATGCAATATGTTGTAAAAACTTGTTCTGGAGAAGATGTTCAAGATTTACAAAATTTATTGAATGAAATGTCAGAGAACGGTTGGGAATTATACAGTATGCAAGAAGTCGAGTCAGACGAGGGTTTTGTTTATAATTGTATTTTTATGGCTCCTGCAAAATCAGTTTCAGAATCAGGTACGGCTGATGAGATTAATATTTCAACATTCAAAAGCCAAATGGAAAAAATGCTTTCTCCAGAGTTGACTCCTTATGAAAGTTGTCTTGAAATTCAATCAAAAATAAGAAGCCAAAAAGAAAAAATTGCAAAAGTTAAATTGGCATTAGATGGGGCTGATCCTGCATCAAGAAAAAAATTAAACGATAAAATTTCGGCAGGTCTTAAAGAACTGGAAGAATTAAAAGTTAAGTTAGCAAAAGCAACATCACCTGATGTTATGTTTGCCAAATTGAAAGAAGAAAAATTAACAATTAATTTAAGCGAAGAATTGTTGGGATTTGTTGATGCAGACAGGGATTCTCAAGAAGAAGAGCTGGTTGCTGAAACTGTAAAATCTCGTCTTAAATTGACAGAAGAATTGGGATATGTAATTCCTAAGATTATCTTTAAAGATGATGTTTATTTGAATCCGTTTGAATTCTCTATAAAAGTTAGAGGTTTAGAGGTATTTAAGTCTTTGATTTATCCAAATCATTTGATGTTTTATGTAGATGATTTGAAATTGGAAAAGAAAATTAAAAATTCAATATATGATATTGACAAAATAACTGGCAAAAAAGTCGTTTGGATTGAAAAAGACAAAACAAAAGATTTTTGGTATCAGGGAATTATGGGTTCTGAATATATTGCACGTGCTTTAGAGCATGTTGCAATAAAATATGTTGATGAACTTTTAGACTATGAAGATTTGGATAAATACATTGAAGTTGTGAATGAATTTAATCCATTCTTGGTAGAAAATGTCATTCCTGATTTAATTTCTCTTGCGGATTTGAGATTTATTTTAGCAAGTTTGATTAGAGAAAAAGTTTCGATAAAAGATATAATTTATATTTTTGAAAAAATTAATGATTACGCAGAAGATAGTGTGAAAGCTGATATATTGAAAAAAATCAGGTTGGCCTTATCTCGTCAAATTTGCAGAAAATATGATAATGGTGATGAAACAATCAGTGTATTTGATTTGTCTGAAGAAACTTTTGAAGAAATTCTTTTAAGTTGTGAAGACGGTGAAGATTCTGTTGTGAAAATTGACGGAGAATTTGCTGAAAATATTGCTAATAAAATCTTGAAAATGTGCAAAAAACAAGGAATTGAATGTCCAAAATTGTTGGTTCCAATGGATTACAGACAATTATTTTATGGACTTTTGTCTTTGTACATAAATAATATTGTTGTATTGGCACATGAAGAAATTGGTTGTAACTATAAGTTGGAAATTTTAGGAGAAGTTTAGCAAAAAATATTTTGTTTGAATTTTAAAACATTATGCGCATTTTAGGGATAAATAATGTAGTAAATTTCCAAAGGAAACCAACAAAACAGGAAGAACCTGAATTACAAGCAACTGTCAACAGAGCGTACGATCTGATAGGTGTTAAAGAGCGTGCCGTTATAACACATGGTTCTTGTTTTCCGTCGGTAGAGCGTGATACATACATTGGTTCACCATATGGTGAATCAGCAAGAGAATACATTAAATTCCTTGCACTGTATGGCTTCAATGGCAACCAATTGGGACCTGGTGGACTGTTAGAAACTGATGTTAATTCGCCATATAAATCTTCTGCTTTTTCACAAAATCGTTTGTTTATTGATTTAAAAGAATTAACGACAGATAAATATGGTAATATTTTGTCCCGTTCTACATATGAGGGTGTTACTTCAGAACCTAGAATTAACAATAAGAATTACTCATTAACAGATTTTAAAAAATCAAAAAGAGTGTATGATATCGCATTAAAAGAAGCATACAATAATTTCAAGACAGGTTTGAAAACTCAACAACCAGAATTAATTAAATTGCGAGTAGAGTATGGTCAATTTTTAAAAAGACACAACCAACGCCTTTTAGAAGAAGGTATATTTCAAGTTTTGGCTAAAGAAAACGGAACTGATGATTACACAACTTGGTTAAATCAAAAAGATGCCACATTGATTACAGATTTAAGAAAAGGTGATGTTTTAGCTGATGAAAGATTTAGTGAAATTTATCATTCTAATGTTGATGAAATAAACCAGTATAAATTTGAGCAATTTATTGCCACAAAACAAATAAAAGAACATCAAGTTTGGCGTCAAGAACGTGGTTTTGATTATATAAATGATTTGTTAGTAGGATGTTCTAAAATGGACGCTTGGCGATATGAAGATGCGTTTTTAGATGATTGGGAAATGGGAGCGTTTGAAGGTAATGGAATTTCTCAAAGGTGGCATATTCCTGTTATTGATCCTAAAAAAATATTTGCAAATGGCGATTATGATTTGAATATCGGTGGAGAATTTTTAAAAGAAAAAATCAGTTTTGCTCTTGAATTTTGTGAAAATTTAAGGGTTGACCATGTTATGGGGCTTGTTGAACCGTATTTAATGTCTAAAAATGCTCATGATAGCGATTTTATAACAAATCCGACTTATGTAAAAAATAAAGATATTGAAAAATATATTTCAGAATTAAAAGATCCGCAAAATGCAAATCAGGAATATGACTTGTATTGGGATTATCCAAAATTAATTGAGAAACTTGTATTGCCAACATTTAGAGAATATGGCTTAGATAAAAATTCTGCGGTTTGGGAAGATATTTGCAGCTGGCCTGATAGATTTAAGCAGGTTTATGCAGAACAACAATTGCCAAAGATTACCAACTTAGATTGGGCAAAAGCAAGTGATATGGTTAAGTATGAACCTGAAAATTGGTTTATACTGGGGAGTCACGATAATATCCCTGCAATGAATTATTTAAAACGTACGGCAAAATTGAATAACGGAGAAGTTGTTGAATATACAAGAAAACAACAACCTTGGAATGGTAGATATTTAGCTGAATACTTGAATCAAGATGATACACGGGCTAATATTGTTGAACTCAGAAAAACTTTGGAAGATTTATATAATAAAGATGATAAAGCTATTGTCAGAGCAAAATTTACAGAATTGATGACAACACCAAAATTCCAAATCTCATTTGATGATTTGTTAGGTATTACAGAAGTGGTTTATAATGTTCCAGGGCAAAATTTGGAGTCAAATTGGAAAGCCAGAATATCGCCTGATTTTATAGACAAATATTATGAAAATCTTTCAAGTGGCGATTCTACGGCGTTGAATATTCCTGAACTATTACATGATGCGTTGCAGGCAAAAATTGATATTCAAGTGAAAGAACACAATTATGATCAAGATTTCAAATCGCAAATCTATGCAGAAGCTCAACCTGTTTTGGATAAACTTGCTCACTTTGCTGAAGTTTTAAAAGAAAAATAAATTAAACCGGTTCTTGAGCTTTACCTACTTGGTAGCCTGGGACTGTTAAAAATAATGGAACACTTCTGGTGATAGTATTAGCTATTGCTGAATCTTTTGACCCCATAAGTGTAATCGCCAAGCATAAATCATCAACGTGAGGTGCAAAATCACTGGCTTTTATATCTCTGTGCTTTTTCTGTCCAAAAAGTTTTTCGTTAATAAAGTTTGTAACGGCACTACCAGCTTTTATACCTGCGGCAAGAGCAACGCCTGTCATTGCAATAGCAGGAAGTCCTTGAGAGAATTTATTTAACATTTTTAATGATTTTTTACCGTGAGTTTTTACTTGTGGCATAACGGATTTAATTTGATTTTCATATTTGTTATATAGTCTTGCGGTTGCACCAACAAATGCTACCGGAACTGCAACGTTGCCTGCAATTTGCGTTAATGCTTCTCTGCATTTTGCTTTCATATTTTTGCTATCTGTCATTGCACCTGCAAGCCATCCTCCTGCAACTGATCCTGTCGCAAGTTCCAAAATTTCTTTTTCTTCAATCATTAGTGGAGCTTTGCCGTTGTTGTTTTTAATCTTGAATATAGCCCAATCTTTTATGGGAGTATTTTTTATCACTTTAGGATTAAGAGAAAACCCCTGTCTTTTTGCAATATGTGCAAGGGCTGTACTCATCCCAATAAAAGATCCTGTTGCCGCAGCATATTTTATTTTTTTAGACGGACCTTTGTTTTGCGCCTTAGGCACGCCTAAACCTTCAACCGATTGGAATTGGTTGAAACGTTGTGGAGTATTAAAATTTACTGCTGTTATATTCATAAGACTATCTACACTTTCACGTTCAATATATCAAAAACATGTAAAAAAAACTATTGCCATTAAAACTTGTTAATAAGTGTAAAATTTAACAATACTTAATTAATTGTTTATGTTACACTACTTGTGTAACAATTTATTAATGGATATGTAAAATTAAGCAAAAAAAATACTTGATGTATTTTAAAGCATTATCAGATTAGTATGTGTGTATGATATGAGTATTTCCCCAGTAGATTTAAGACTCCCAAAACAAAATGTAAAAAATTTTACTCCTGCACAAAGATTTGTTAGAGGTATGGAGATTAAAAGCCTTGCTCCAGTTATTCTGCTGGAATGTTTTGTTACTGGTGGTAGAACTCTCAACGCACAAAAAAGAGGTGGCTTTATTGAGTCCAGGGAAAGATTTACAGAAGAAGTTATTGGAGCATTATTCTGGTTTGGTGGTGTAAAAGTCTTAAATAAAGTTAATGACACAATTTTAAGCAAGCTAATGGGGTTGAAAGATACTGATTTTGATGTTGTTAAAGATTCAATTCGTGATCCTTTAGCAAATTACATGAAAAAAGCAAGAGAAGCAGGAAAAGCTGTTTCTAAAAACAAAATTGCGGCATTCAAATTTACAAAAGTTGCGGCAAGTGTTGTTATGGCAAACGCTCTTGTTGGTTTTGTTGTTCCAAAAATAAACCAAGGAATAACAAGAATGTATCAAACAAAACAAGAAAATCAAAATAATACAAATACTCAAAATAATACACAAAATCCACAAAATATTGAAAGAGATTTCTTATTAAGTCCTGTAAAACCAAAAATGGAAGACTTTGCAGGCAAAAAAGACAAAGATCCGTCATTTACAGGGGCAGAAAAATTCTTATGGCTTGCTAACAAACTGGAAAACGACAGTTATTGGCAATTGATGTCAACAGATATTGGTGTAACTGGTGGTCGTGCAATTAGTGCAAGAAACACCCCTGAAAGAATTGAAATTTTATGGCGTGATATTGTATCAATCTTCTTCTATATGTTCAGCATGCCATTGATTAACGGTGTGATGAACAAATTCCAGCTTGGCCATAAAGACAGACTAAACCCTGTTGGTGCAAGACAAACTACCGATTATATGCAACATGTTATGGAACAAATGGGACATAAAGAAGGCTCTGTTTCAGTTGCTGATTTTGAAGATATGATGTTTGGTAACAAAGATATTACCGCTAAAATGTCAAAAGTTCAGCCTGAAATTAAAGATGGTGCAATTACTTTGGATAAATTCTTAGAAACTATAAGAAGGGAATTTAGCAAAGAAGATTATGATAAATATGCAGAATTAGCTAAGAGAATGTCACAACTTCAACCTCAAAAAGAAGGTATTTCAATGCTTGCAGAAAGCCAAGTTAAAGCAATGTTTGAAGGTGGTGCATTGAATAATCCTGATTTCTGGGATAATGTATTTACTGTTGCTAAAGGTACTGAAACTCGTACTGAAGTTATAAATGGTGTTAGAACTAAAGTTGAACTTCCTAATCACAAAAATCCAATGAGATTTATTGCGCAAAGTGAACTAGATGGCACGATAGATACTGTAAAATCTTATGTGAAAGATATTATCAAACGTGCGCAAGATGGCAAGATTGATATTGCAATGCTTGAAAAGGCTTGTAAGAAAAATATGAAGATGAATGTATTGAACTGGGGTACTGGTTTTGCAGTTTCTGCTCTGTTCTTGTCAACGATTATTCCGAAAGTTCAATACTGGATTACAAGAGTAACGACAGGTTCCGATTCGTTCCCTGGTGTTGCAGAATACGACAATAAAACGGCTAAAAAATAATATTATTTTAACCACTTAAAACTTTTTACGTAATTGTCGCCGTTTATGTCACCATAAATTTCGGCTTTAAACATTCTGGAAGCATCTTCGATATTTGGGATTTTCTTAATGTCATCTGTGATTATTGATGGCGCTTCAGAAATGTTTATGCCAGGAATAGTGTTGAATAGAGTATTTAATGAAGCATTTGCGATTTTGCCAAAAAGGGTTGAGAAGTTTTTGGTTAATGCTCCGAAAATTTGCATATCCGCAATAAGGTTTGTAAAATTATATGCACCTTTGACATAAATATTTAATTCTTTACCACTTGAGTATATTTGTATATTATCAGCGATTCCTTCTGATATGTGGAAATTGCCAGAAATGCTATCAAAGTCCCCAGTTTTATGAGGGGTTATAAGATCAATAATCCCATTTATTGAAAGCCCTGTGAGCCCACTTTTTACAAGATTTCCAGCTTTTAAAAGGTATTCTAACGATCCAAGTTTTGGCATCTTACCGTTTTGAACAGAAAAGTTACCATTTCCTCCAAGTGTCTGTGTACATAAGTCTTGAGATTTACCGTTGCAATATAAATTGATATCTCCAGTTACAATTCCATAAATTTGACCTTTTAATCCAAACAGAGTTTCTGCGATAATTTGAGCATTAGTATCCTTTACGTTCATTGAAAGATTAACAAGGTGGTTTAATAAGTTATATTTTATATTACCTTTTATTTCTCCTTCTGCTGTTTTGAATTTAAAATCTTCTACATTAACTTGCATTTTTTCATTCAAGTTAACGTGCGCCAGAAAATCGTCAGCTTCTAAATTTTTAATTTTTATATTACCTGCTGATATTTCAGAATTCTCAATTATAATTTGGTTAAGATCTACAAAGTTGTTGGTATTGTTTAATGATAAATTTCGTGCGCTATCAGCATCATAATCTCGTAGAGTTTCTGTGATTTTGTTCAAGTCAAGGTTATCTAAGTTAAATTTAATATCCTCAAATATTAAAGGAAGTTGTTGATTATTTTTGATTATAGCGGAAATGTTTAGATTGTTTGTTAGTACAATACCTTTTGAATTCAAATAAATTTTATCTTTTTTGAAGTCAAAATCTATATCATTGATTATCGCATCAAATAATGGCATATCAATGCTTGTTATATGAAGTTTTCCCAGAATTTTTGGAGTTATAGATTTGCCGTTTAATGTAATATCAGATGTAAAAATTCCTTGTTTCATAAATGGTTTTCTGAAAATAATATTAAAGATTTTAGCATCAGTCGGCTCTTGAGTTTTAATTTTGAAATTATCAAATTTGACTTCACTATTTGATAGAACTTCAATATAACCAGAGGCGGTAAGTTGTGTTTTTTTATGCAAAATATTATTTTGCGACGGAATTAGTTTTTCATAAATAAAATTATTCAATTTTATACCGTTTGGATAAATAATATTGTCGGCAGTAATTAATGAAGATTGGTTATCAGAAACACTTCCAAGAGTCGCTCCCATATAATAAATACTTGAATTTTCGGCTAATTTAAGTTGAGTTTTATTGTGTAGAGCGTTTAATGTTCCTGAAATATTAGAAGAACAGTTAATGTCGCCTTTTAATTTTATAGGGTAAACGGCTTTGTTATTAAAATGTTGATCGATAAATTTTTGTGTTGGTTTTGCGTTTACGTAAATATTCAAGGTTGGTTTTTTATCAAGATTGAATATCGAACCATCTGCAAAAACTGGCATTTCGCCAAGCGTTGAATTTACTTTATTCAAAACTAAAGTATCTTTTTTAAGTTTGATTTTTCCACTGGCAATTTTTATAGGTAATTTTTCAGGAATATATTCAAACGAAATATCATCTAAATTAGCATCTGCAAATATGTAATTGTTATGTATTTGACCAGAAAGGGTAATAAATCCGTACAGATCTTTAATATCTTTAAGTCCAAAATATTTTATTACATCTTTAATGTTTTCTAAATTTATTTTATTAAAATTAAAATTCCCATTAATAAGTTGTTTATCAGAAAAAATATTCGCTATTGTTAAGTTTATATTATATGGATTGTTTTTGAATAAACCTTTAATATTAACATTTTTAAGTTGTCCGTTTTTTATTTCAAAAGGTGTATTACCAATGCTTAAGATAGAACCTTTTGACGCTCCAATTTTTCCTTTTGCATAAATCCCTAAAGGATTAATCTCATTAGTAAGTCCATTATATGTAGCATCAAAGCTGAGCTGAATTTTGCCTAAATCATCTTCAAACGGAAGATTAAAATTGAATAATTTAATTCCATCTTTTAAAATAAACTTATCAGAATTAATTTTTAGATTAGTATTTTCTTCGTCTATGTCGCCTGTAATTTTGATTAAAGAATTGTTCAAGTTCGATAATAAATTCAAATTAGCTTTTAGATTGTCAAATTTTATTTGACCAGTAATGTTTGATACTGGAATATTTTGTATTGTTATAGAATTGGAATTAAGGTTTAGATTACCTTTTGCAAAAATATTTTTGTTAAAAACAATATTATTTAAGTCAGAAATGTTGCCGTTCAAATTTAGAGCCAAGTCAACATTTCCTTTAGCTGATTTGAGTGGGGTTAGTAATTTTTGAATTTCATTTAATAATGGAGAAGTCTTTATAATTATTAAAAGGTTGTTCAAATCTTGTTGTTTGGAGAGAATTTTGATATCAAAATCTCCTAAAATTGAAGCAGTACCGTTAATAGTCATTGGTTTATTATTTACAATAGCGTTAATAAGATCAATTTTTATATTTTGATCATCAAAATTTAAACCACCATTTACATTATGAGCAACAAGATTATTTATCCCTTTAAATTCTGCAGTAGCGTTATTGAAATTAATATTTCCCCAGGCGTGTGGATTTTTGCGATTCCCTGTAATTTTCAGATCAACATTCCCCACACCATCAATGTCCATAATTGGTAAAGGTCCAAGATAGAATTTTAATATTTCGTGTAGTGGGTTTAAAACTTCTTGTGCAATTTTTAGATTTATTTTATCAGATGTTTTTACTTCAACCTCAGCGAGTTTTTGATTGTATAAATCTTGGTGCCCTGTAACTGTGACTTTTTGGTTAAATGGAGCAGGAACATCCGCCTTAAAGAATATTTTTGTATCCTTAAATTCTAGATCTATTTTTGCTAAAGGAGTATTATGAGGTAATGGTTTTATCAGGTAGGCATTTGCTATTTTCAAAGAACCGTCGATATTTGGGGTATCAGTCTTACCTTTAATTTGTAGAAATCCTTTTACATCTCCATAAAGCGGAAATTTTTTGAGTGCTAAAAAATCTATTTCTTCTAAAATATCTTTCTCACCAGGGAGGAGAGGAATAAAGCTCTCAGATCTTGAGTTGTTGATATTAATGTTTGTATTAATTGCAGGGGTTTTAGTGTCAAGATTAGTTATTTCTCCATTAATATCCAAATTTATTCCTTTAGATGAGATATTCATATTTTGAATATTTAAGCCATTTTTAATGGTATCAACGTCTGTTTTTATGTTAAGAATATCTTTGCAGTATATAGATTTTGCAGGATTTTCTTGTGAAATATTTAGATTTTCGATTGTGAGTTGAGAGAAGATATTTTTTTGATTATTGTGTTTGGATATGGTATTTGCGACAAGATTTACATTGCCAGAAAGAGATTGGATCTTGCTATTGGGAATTGCTTTTACATAATCAGAAAAATCTGCCAAATTTAAGTTATTAATTCTACCATTGATTTTGAATTGATTTTCTGTAATTTTGCTGAACGGAAGTTTTATATCGACGTCAGCCATAATATCAGAGGCTCTTTTGTTTACGTATAATTTTGCAAATGTTGCCAATTTTATTCGTTTGTTGTTTTTAAACTCATCAAGGGTTAAGAAACTTCCATCTAATAAAATATTTTTATTTTGTTTTTGATCGTCCAAATTGATTTTATAATTACCAATTCTTAAATATGCTTTGTTAAGCGTAAGTTTTGTTTTAGGAATTTGGGGTAATGAATATTGACCGATTTGAAGTTTATTATTTGTAGTATAAATTAAATTTATGTCAATTTTGTCACTTGAAAAATTGCCAATATGAATTTTACCTGCAAGGAGAGGTAACAAGTGAATTTTTATTGCTGAATGTTCTAGGTTTACGGCTTTGGAGTTATCGTCATTTAATACTGCGATATTTTCAGCCATAAACCATACTGCAGGGATATGCCCCATTTTTATATGAGGTTGTTCTATTGAGATTCTGACTCCAGTTTTTTCTTGGATTTTTGTTTCAATAGAATTTATTCTTTTTTCGATATTTATAAATGCAGGAATTCCCCAATAATAAAGCCCGTAAAAGAATGTTAAAATCGTTATGCAAATTAATGATTTTTTTCTGTTGTTCATTCACTTATATTATATATAATGAATGTAGATATGGCAACTAATAATTTTCACAAAGAATTTGGAAATATGCTTGTTCGTGTTCACAATTTGGACATTTGTTTGGCGCACATTTATTTTCGCATAAATAACCACATTTTCTACACATCCAAGTTACAGTTTCATCTTTTTTAAAAACAGTTTCGTTTTTTAAATTTCCAAGAAGTTTTTGATAACGATTTTCGTGGTGTTTTTCTGAATTAATAATATGCGAAAAAGAGTCTGAAATTTCTTTGAAGCCTTCTTCTTTTGCCGTTTCCGCAGCCTCTTTATAAAGAATAAAGGCTTCTTCGTGTTCACCAGAAATCGCACTTTCTAAATTTTCTTCTGTTGTGCCAAGTTTAAACGGATAAACGGCATCAACTTTTCCCATTTTATCTCCTATATATTCGTAAAAAATTTCAGCGTGTTCTTTTTCGTTTTCGGCAGTTAAAAGAAAAATTTCTGCTATTTGTTCATATCCTTCTTCTTTTGCTATTTTTGCAAAAAACGTATAGCGATTTCTTGCCATTGATTCGCCAGCAAATGCATTTATCAAATTTTGTTCTGTTTTTGTTCCTGAAAGTTCTTTTTTCATTATTTATTCTCCTTTTTTATGAGAATAAATTTACTTAAGGGTTTTTACAATTAGGAAAGAGTATTATACACCACGACTATATTAGGACATAAAATCACTACTTTCTGGGGATTAATCAATTGGCTACAACCTAAATAATGTATGTAATAGTCGGGAGGTTAAATTATGAAAAACCTGTTTGAATATACAAAAAGATTGTCAGAACAAATTGCCTATTATGATGCCATTGCTAGAGGTGAATTTTCAGAATCACGATTTACAAACCCATTTGCACAACCAATAAATATTACAATAATTTGGATTGATGAAAACGAAGAAAATTTTTAAAAATTAAGAAATTCAGATAATGACATATTGAAACTTTTGGCGATTTTATTCAACTTTGTGAAAGTTAAATCATTTTTAGCTGTTTCGATATTGCCAAGTGTAGAGCGGGCTATTCCAGAATGAAATGCTAAATCATCCTGCGTAAAATTATTAATTTTACGCAATTCTTTTATTCTATTCGCAAGTTTTCTTAACAAATCATTGTCCATTTTATAATTGTCCGCTATAATGACAAAATAAACAAACCGCCATACGGACAAAACATGAAAAAACATAAAAAACTTATACTTATAGATCTTGATGGTGTCCTCAATAAATACAATGGAAAATATTCTTCAGAATTTATTCCTGAAATTAAAGAAGGTGCAAAGGATTTTTTAGAGACTCTTTCTAAAGAATTTGAGGTTAAAATTTTTACAACTCGCAATAGAACATTGGCTCAAGAATGGCTTATTACTAATAATATTGCTCAGTATAGTATAACTAATGTTAAAGAGCCAGCTTATTTGCTTGTTGATGATAGATGCATCTGTTTTGACGGTGATTATAAAAAGACCTTAGATTTAATTTTTGATTTTAGAGTTCATTGGAAAACTACAGTCTAATATTGGTATTTTTATCAAATTTATACAAATCTTCTTCTCGAATGCTTAGTTCTAGTGTTTTATCAAAATTAAAATCGGCAGGGAGTTTTGCACTACATTTTTTATCGCCTATTGTAAAATAAGCTATTTTTTCGCTTCCCAAAAGCTCAGTAATTTCAACTTCTACTGTTTTTCTAATGTTACCGTTGCAAATCATTTTTTCAGGACGAATTCCGTATAAGATGTTTTCATCAAGCCCCAAATCTTTACCGTCAATAAAATTCATTTGAGGAGAACCGATAAATCCGCCAACAAAAGTGTTTGCAGGGTTGTTATAAATTTCTTCAGGAGTGTCTGCCTGTTGAATTACTCCTTTGTCGAGAACTACAATTCTGTCCCCCATAGTCAAGGCTTCTGTTTGATCGTGAGTTACATATATGAAAGTAGTTTGTAATTTTTCATGTAATTTTTTGATTTCAGAACGCATTTGAACACGTAATTTTGCATCTAAATTTGATAAAGGTTCATCCATCAAAAATACTTTTGGATTTCTAACAATTGCACGACCTAATGCTACACGTTGTCTTTGACCACCTGAAAGTTGTTTAGGCTTTCTGTCTAAATATTCAGTCAAATCAAGGATTTCAGCGGCTTCCTGAACTTTTTGTTCAATAGTTGCCTTGTCAACTTTGCGCATTTTTAGTCCAAATGCAATGTTTTCTCTGACTGTCATATGTGGGTATAGAGCGTAACTTTGGAAAACAAAAGCAATATCTCTGTCTTTAGGGTGGATATCATTGACTTTTTTATCTCCGATATATATTTCACCGTCGGTTATTTCTTCCAAGCCTGCAATCATTCTGAGAATGGTTGATTTTCCACAACCTGAAGCGCCGACAAGAACTACAAATTCTTTGTCTTTAATTTCTAAATCTATGTTGTTGATCACAACATTTTTATCATAGATTTTTTTAACGTTTTTTAAGATAACATTACTCATGTTTTAAGTGAAAATCCCTTTCAATCGGTATAATAAGATTGAATGTTGTTCCTTTCATAACTTCAGATTCAGCCCAAACAATACCTTGTAGTCTTTTTGCAAGTATATTTGTAGTGCCTAAACTGATAGAGCGAACGATATTCTTTTTATTTTGTCTGTCAAGTTGACTATATGGTTCAAAAAGACCGTCCATTTCAGCTTCTTGCAAACCAATACCAGTGTCGGAGATAGAAATTTGAATTAGAGCTTCAGGTTTTACGTTTTCAAATACACGTAATTTTCTAACTAATTCTTCGTTTGGATAAGTAGCTTTCAATGAAATTGAGCCTGTATCAGTAAGTTTGATTGAAATTTCTAAAAGGTTTTGCAAGATTGTTTTCAAGGATTTTTCATCAGAATAAACTGCACGTTTAACAATTTCTTCAACGTCCAAATTTACGGTTAAATTTTTTGCTGATATAGCTAAATCGTTACTTCTGATTACGTTTTGGATAGTATTTACAATATCAAAAGTTTGTAAATCGCATTCGTACAACGTAGATTCAGCGTATGCAAATTCAATGAATTTTTCCATAAAATAAAGTAAATCGTTAGAATTTTTATTGATAATTTTAACGTATTTGTCTTGTTTTTCGTTAATTTCGCCACCAATACCGTCGATTAAAGCCTGAGAAAATCCCACAATCGAATTGATAGGTGATTTAATTTCATTTGACAATTTAACAAGCATAGCATTTTTTTCTTTGTTGAATTCGCTGGTTTGCTCTGCACTTGTCAAAATATTTGTCATAGCTGTAATGTCACGAATTGTAACAATAAAACTTCCGTGATATTTTTTAGCGTTTAATTCGATAAAAAATTCCCTAGCAGTTGGGGTAAAAGCTCCTGCAATAACAGGAGTTCTGGTGGCAATAGATTTATCAACTTTTTCTATGCCATTATCAACTAAATCATCAAAATGGTAGCTCTTTAAAAGTCTTTTCCCGCCTTCAAAAACTGTTGTTGCTTTATCGTTCACCCAGGAAATTCTACCGTCTGTTTGTACTATAAAAACTGCGTCGGGTAAGTTTTTCATTACTCTTCTAAGGTTACAACCGTATATAAAATCTTTAAAAAAATTACCTAAATTCATAATTTGCATTACTTCCTATGTTATTATATAATTTATAATAACATAAAAAAAATATATTAACTTTTGTAATTTTTTTTATGGAAAAGTAGCAAAAAATATTTTTTTCGAGTTTTAGAATGTAAGATGACGCGATAGAAAAAATGGAATCGGTTAAGGCAATCGATTCAGAAATGGTAAGGTGAACTTATGAGAGAAGTAAACAACACATCAAATTCAAAAAACATTAATTTCCAAGGTATTCAGGCGAGAAAAGAAGCTCAGCCAGCCCCAGCTATGGAAACACGAGAAATCACTGATCTAGGTAGAATGCCTGCGGAAGTTATCGGACGTTCTCAAGTTACAAAAAGTTCGTTAGAAAAAGATATTGCATTTTTGAGCAATAACATTGAAAAGGTAGAAAAATTAGACAAGTATTGTGACCAATTAATGGAAAATGGTTATTCATACGAACAGGCTTGCGCATTAACAGGCGTAGCGGCTGAAGAATTCTACGGAATGTAATTTATAAAAATTATTTGTTTTCTTTGTTGGTCAAATAATTGACCAACCCTTTGAGACCCAATTTATAGCTATCATTTTTAAACCCTGAAATTTGCCCCACACATACAGGTGCAATGAGGGATTTGTGTCTAAAATCTTCTCTTTTGTAGATATTTGACATGTGAACTTCGACAGTTGGCATAGATGCGGCAGTAATGGCATCTCTAATGGCAATACTTGTATGAGTGTAAGCGCCTGCATTCAATACAATACCGTCAAAATGTTCTCTTGCTTGTTGGATACGTTCAACGATTTCGCCTTCGATATTGCTTTGGAATGTTTCTATGTCAATACCCAGGCTAAAAGAATATGCGTGGAGTTCTTTTTCCAAATCTTTAAGAGTTGTTGTACCATACTGTTCAGGCTCTCTAAAGCCAAGCATATTAAGGTTTACACCATTAATTATTAAAATTCGCATGCTTTTTCTCATGCACATATTATACATCAAAATCAAGGAAATGTAAAGATTTATTAATTTTTATTCTACTCATGTAACAATTTTGGCATGCTTGCATTATCATGCATGTACAACTATCCCCAAATCTCCTCCCAAGATTATTGTTCAAAGTCACAAACACAAAGATGTGACTTTTTTTTTATCCGTTCGCAGAGGCACGAGCGAAGCGAGAGACGAACAAGAATCAACGGAAACGTTGAGTTTTCGTTGTGATTGTGAGCGTTGCCGTTTAGTGCGAACGGGTAATTAATCGCAGAGGCACAAATATTACTCAGTAATTTTAGAAGAAACTTCGGCAAGAATTCTTGCGACGTCTGCTCCGCCAATACAAACTTCCAAGATCAAAGGTGCGTGGATTAATATTGTTTCGCTGTATTCCATTGTATCAACATCAACAATGTTGAATTCAACAAAATCATCTCCAGCATAAACAAGTTTTCCGTACTCTCCACCTGTTGCCCATCTTATAAACATGTAATTATTTTCAAGCTCTTTTAGTTTTTCTATTAAACGCATATACCTACAATCCCTATACCAATATATTAGTTATTTTTTTGAGAATGTCAATTTTTAAATATTAAATTTCTTTCTTGCACCCTCTTCGTGGTAGAAGCCGCCACCACAAATAGTTTCAACAACTTTGAGAACAAATTCTCTTGGCGCATCAAGTTGATTTAAGTAAAACTCTCTATTAGATAAATGTTTGATTTTTAAAATTGAATTTTGATTTTGCTCAGCAGGAATAAATAGGGAAGCAACTTCATTTTCAAGGAGTCTGCCCATTTCGTCATCATGATCTTTAACACCCTGCATAAGTTCGTTATAATTTCCTCTTACCGCCATTATACGGCCAGAGAACAAGTGTTCACCACTTTCTCTATACAATGCTTGAGGCTGATGGTTACAACGAGTTGTAAAGCTGATTTTGTGCCATAAAATGTTAATGATGGCAACTGATTTTTGAGGATCGGTATCAACATAAATGTTTTGTGTTGTAATTCCTCGAGAAGAGAATGATTGTTTAAGGTTTTCAGCAACAGCTTGAAGATTGTCAATCATTCTTATAAAAATTTCATTTGTGTTAACGTTAGCGTGTTGATAGTCCAAGAATTGTTTGTACATATGAGTCGAAACAAGGTTAACTCTTTCTTGGATTAAAGAAGACTTTCTTACAGAAGTTTCTGAATTATCAAAATTTTCGAAGTTGTTTAACAATATTGTTTACCTCTATAACCATATTTTAATAATAAACATGATTTTATGTAAAGATTATACTATTTTTTTTTACAAAATGGAATAGGAATAAGGATCGATTTAATTATTATTTTGCTTTTGCAATTACAATAATAGGGTTATAGGTTAGTTTAACAGACTCATATTTTTGTAAATACTTTTCGCAAAAATTTTTTACCTCTTTTACTGTCCAAGTTTTGGAAGTAAGTGAATTCACACCTGTGTTTTTCATATGTGCCAAAAGCTCAAGAGGATTGTTGAATTCTAGTGTATAAGTGTATTCTTCAATATGTAGAATATCAAAATCCTTTTTTAATATGTTTTCGATTTGTTCTTTAGTTAAATAATTAAGGGATAATCCTGAAAGATCTTTTAATTCTGAAAAGTTTTCAACTCCAAATGTGGAGAACGCAAGGATACCGTCTTTATTTAACAAAGATTTGCAATGATTAATTATATCTTCTAAATTTGAAAACCATTGAAACATTGCATTTGAAATAATTAAATCCATTTTCTTTGTAGTTTTTATTTTTATAGCATTCCCATGTAAAAATGTGTTTTCAGGAATAATATTGGATACATAATTTTTAGATTTTTCAACTAAGTCGTTTGCGTAGTAATAGCTAAAAGAAAGTCCTAACGCTAACTTTTGGGTTAGAATACCTGTTCCGCAGCCTAATTCTAAAACGTTTTCAAATTTATTTGTAAATTGGGTCAATGCAAATGTAAGTTTTTCAGCAGAATCCATTTGGACAATGGCGTTTTCGTCGTATTTGTCCATACTTTTTTCAAAATGACTTTTTATAGATTTTGTATTTAATTGCATATTTCTGCCCAACTTTTGTAATTATAGAATGGAAAATGTCCACAATCAACAGTTTCGGCTATATTATCCCAAAAAGTCAATTGGTTTTTTGTTGGAATTATTTTATCAGTAAGTCCGACAATTGCTTTATTATAAAAATTGTTATCGTATTTAAGTTGTGTTTCTTTTATTAATTTGTCTAATGTTACAAGTTCAGAAACTCTGTTTTCAATAGAACGTTCAATAGGATTTTCATTGTATTTTGCCAAAAACTCATCATTAGTGAAAACGTTTTGATAGAATTTCCCTTGTAATCCTGTTTCAGCGTATTTTAGGGTTAAATCAAAAGTTTTTTGAGGAATTCCAAATTCATTGTGGACAGGATATGGTGTTCCGTTTACTGCAATTTTTTTATTGAATTGTGGCAATTTATCTTTTAATAAATATGCAATAAAAACTCCCATTGACCAGGTTATGAGAATTTTTTCTTCATAATTGTAGTCAATATTTGGTAATTCCAGTGTGTTGTAATCATAAAAAATCAATACGTCAAAATCCTTGCATTCTAAACATTCAAATGGCTTATAGTCAAAGCTCCAGCCTGCAAAAAACACTATTAATTTTTTATTGTTTTGTTTATTTAGCCAATAATGTTGCATAAAGTTTCCAAGTCGTTTTCAGTAATTTCAGTTGTAAGTGATAGTCGAAGTCTTGAAGTGCCTTCAGGTACTGTTGGTGGTCTTATTGG